>JASJDI010000164.1 GCA_030065155.1 Xenococcaceae cyanobacterium MO_188.B29 | reverse complement strand
GCAGAGGAAGTTAATAATAAACTGTCATAAGTATTAGCAAAAACGCCTCCTACATCTCTAGCTTGTTCCAAACACACAATCTCACGTAGACCTTGCTCGAGTAATTCTTTCGTACCAACTAGACCTCCAGGTCCTGCTCCAATCACAATGCAATCTAACATGTAAGTTTACCTCTTTATTGCTAAGTTACTTAAAAAACATGGACTACAAAATTTAATATTTCTGTGCTCGAAAAAAATAATTTTCTTGTTATTTATAAGTTATATTTTTTCTTGATTAATCACAATATCAAAAAGTATCAAAAGGTATCATGATCTAAATCTTAAAAATACATATAACTTGGTAAAAACAAACAGAAAAAAATCGAGAAATAACTTGTTTCTCGAGTAAAAAAAAATAAAAAATTAATTAGCTGTTTAAATTGGATACAAAACAAGCAAAATAGGTTCTTACTGTAATAAGATGCTGTCATTCACCCAGTCTATCGGGTGTGAGGAGTCGGAATTGGAAATTAGGAAAATAATCGATCATTATGATTTCGTAGTAAAATACTAGTATCGATAAGTGAAATTAACAAATAATCAGTATAGATTGACAGGCTTATCGACACCCAGATTTACTGGCTAAAAACAAATATTTTCTTTATATATTCATCAGGTTAATGAGATAAAGACAGTATTTTTTGCCTAAGAAATAAAACTTACTATTAAATGTAATTATTTCTAGCTAATCTCTTATTAGGTCTAGGTTTTCTCTTTTATGCAGTCAATCAAAAAAATTAGTTATTTTTTCTGTGCAAGCAATATCACAAAGCGGATTCATTTGGTAAAAATAGATACAAATACTATTTGTAAAATACAAATGCAAATTATAGATTTAATCTGAAGAAGCGATCACAGTCTGCCATCTTATGACCAAACTGAATCTAGGTTAAAAATATATCGGGAATAACTAGAGAAGATAAATAAGTTTCAGTAAGTTTTAGGGAACAGAATTGCCAATACCATCACACAGATGGGGATGTAAATGAGACAATTGCTGGTCAATCCAATTCTGGTTAAAAACTCTCTCATAAATGCGGTTGCCCACCGTTAATTTTCCGTTGCGCTTTACTACCAACCCAGTCAGCAGCAATTCAATTTGTTTGCTGCTATTATCTGCTGCCACGGCACCTTGCTGTAGAATTTGCTGATACAATCCTAGTATCCTCCCAGCCCGTTGTTCATTTCTGAGAAGGCGATCTCGTATTGTCCGTAAATGTTCTGGCTCGTCTAAGGATTCCCAATTGTTAACAATCTGCTTTTGTACTAACTCTTCGATCCAAAAAGCCTTTGTACTAGAGGGAACTTGGACTATACCTTCTATCGTCTCTTTACTAAACATCCGCACCAAATCACATAATTTTTGAGTCAGAAATGGTTGACCAGAAGTCCAAGTCAATATCTCTTCGAGCGCTGCTGGAGGATTATTAACTATTTTTACTAATCCCTCCTCCAACGGCTGGACTTCATTTGCTTGAAAGCCTTGTAATTCGACAGCTTTCCCAATATCAAACGGATTATGATTCCAGTCTTGAATTAAATCTGAAGGGGTTGCCACTCCAAACAAGACAAAAACAAGACGATTGTAGGCTGGATTTTCTGCTCGCTGATTATAGCAATATCGAATCAGAGCAAAAAAATCATCTACTGGAAAATTGAGACTGAGAACACGATCGATTTCATCGATAAAAATGAAAATATTCTCTGTGTTCAAATGAACTAAGATAATTTCTTCAATAAACTGACTCAATCGTTGGTTGTTAGACAAGTATTTTTTCTCGTGCCACCAAGCCTTAAAATTAAATTTACCTAAAAGATTAAAACCTCTTAATAATTCAAATATTACTTCCCTATACCACTTGGCTGGAGTAAGATTATCGCTTCCTACCCTCGTCATATCGATGGAAGCACAAGTCATACCTTCTCTTTGCAGTCGATGCATCATTTGCACTCGTAAGCTAGATTTGCCCATCTGTCGCGAGTTAAGCACATAACAAAATTGACCAGTAATTAAGGCATCATAAAGTTTAGCGTCAGCTTCTCGCAGCACATAGGTAGGAGCATCGTTTTTGAGACAACCGCCAACTTGATATTGATAGTTTTTCATCTGTCTCCTCTTTATTATCTGATGTTACGCACTTCAGGTCTGAGCCCTTTGATATTTCGTTCTAAATTAATTACTAAAACTATTAAAATCTTGTTCGACTGCGTAACATCAGTTATGATGCACAATCTTTAAGCTGTTGTGAACGAAAATAGAGACGATATAATTCACAGCTAGGGGTTGCGCAGTTCCCATTCAGTTTAATTAAACCCATATTTTCTAGTTTATAAGCGGTAATTGCTTCTAAGTGTATACTCTCTTGAGAATCGGTTGCCCGTTGAAGTGCTAACTTAAGTTCTGGATACTTTTGCAAAGTTACCCAGTGACGGCGTAAATGATTACTATAAATGCCTGTAAGAGTTGCTGCCTCTTTTAACAACTTCTCCAAGCTTAATTGATAGCGACTCAGATGATAAAGAGCAACTCTAACTAAATAAGGATGCCCGTTAACCATTTCCATTAATTGCTCAATTTCTGAACCATTTGCCCAATTAAATCCATGACGCTGCACCAACTCTTTTACTTGTTCGGTGGTAAACATGGGTAATCGGATAGGCAGTCCAACATTAAAAGGAGACTGATTAATATTTAAAGGAATATAAACTTCTGTAGAGTGAACTACCACCAACCGCAGTTTTTGCCAAAGATCGCTTACTTTCGCTTCTTCATGCCAAGAACGTAGCAAAGAAAGGAATTCGCTGGCGATTTCAGGATATTCAAAAATTTGATTGACTTCATCCAATGCCAAGACTATCGGACTGTCTATTTGTGCTAACAAATAGCCCTGAAAGTATGCTGTGCAGCTAACTTTGCTGCCCATATTTTCATCCCAATAATCGTCTAGTTTAGGTTCTAATTTTAACTTTCGACTGATATTAAAACAAAACCAGCGTAAAAATTGATCTAAACAAGTACAAATTTTCTTCTCTGCCTGGTGTAAATTTAAGGTTACTGTTCTCATGCCGATCTTGCTAGCGCGATCGAGTATTCTTAACAGAAGAGAAGTCTTACCCATTTGATTGGGAGCTTTGATGCGAATCAAACTACCAGGTTGTTTGATTTGACTATAGGCGCGGGCTTCAATTGGAGTTCGTTCGATATATAAATGGGAATGAAGCGGTACCGAACCATTGGGAAACTCAATTACATCAGAATAACTTTTGGAGACTTTTGGAAGTAGGGCGGGCAAAACTTTTTTGGGTTCTGAGTTAAAGCTTTGACGACGCTCTAAAGCCGCTCTGAAAGTCTTTTTATTTACCCTTTCTTCTAAACCTAAGGACAGCAATTCCCATAACTCAGCACCAACTCTTTTGACATGAATATCCGAACAAAAATTCTCTTGGGCAATTTGTTCGTATTTTTGATTTAACCAAGCTCCCCGAAAAATCCCTGCCTGAAGTGTAGTCAAGTGTTTACCTGTTTTGGCAAAGACTAAATTATCTGCTGCTAACAATGAGGCTTCAACTTCATTGGTTTTTTCCAAGCTTAGATTTGCGCTTATATTTTCTCTTAATGAATTAGTTATCAGCATATGGATATTATGTTGCGAATAAAAGTCCAAGAGAAACTAAAAAAATGAGATATTATGTTAAATTTTCTCTTGGTTTTTTTTATAGGTCAAAACAATTAATTTGATGCAATCGCAGGGGTATCGGCTCAATATTTCGGGGTAGACCTTAGTTCGGATTGATAGTCTGATAGTCTGACTTTTATAATTGCATATATAAATAGGGGTACAGCCGACATATGTGCAAAACAGGACACGATGTTAAGTAATGTAAAGATGGTGATTTATTTTCGGTCTTCCCAAATTCTTGAAACTACCTTGTTGAAAGCTTTGTCGAGAAAATCGTAGAAAAGCTATGGTCAACATAAATTACAAACTTACCCAAAAAAGACAGCACTGCTAACCACTCTTGTAAATCCCCTGTCAAACCTATGGCACTAGCGGAATCAAGACCGTATCGATCGAAAGGAACAGTAACATCAATCTCCTGTGCATCAATTAAAAGTAAATCTGATAGATAGGAAATTAACCTATTTTGAATTTCTAATGACTTGTGAGGATTTTGGAAAGTATCTTGTTTATCCTCAACATAATAATTCTCAGCAACCTTAGAAGTATAGTTTTTTCTTGAAAAACGTAATTCATTGTGATCTTCTCCTGAAAGTATGTGTGTTTTTGTTGCCTTGTTAATCTCTAATAGGTTTGAGAATTAGTAAATATGCAAATTTAATTGCTTTAATTTATTTGTATTACAAGAAAGAATCGGGAAGAAGTAGGGAATAATATGAAATAGAAAAAAGAATGCTCCAAATAGTGAAAGAGTAATTAGCACTAAAAAAGATGTCAGAAGTAGGAGCGTGTGCGTAATTCGATTCCGCACCTTGAGAACCCCATCTCGTCTAAGGAATGCACACCAAGAGAAGGAAAGTGGGAAGAAAAGGGAGGAACGCACACCGCTTGTCTACCGTGTTCTCCTTGTTTTTTTTCCATAATTTTTGAGATTAAGGAATCAATTTTCTAGTACCTATTTCCTCCCAAGATGTCTGACTTATCCGAACATTATTGAATAGGGTTATTCAATTTCGGCAGTCACTCCTATATATCTTTTAATCTAGCTACCCTATGCAGAAATTTATACCGTTTTAATTTAAATTGACCGGGGAACACCGGTCACCGCAGAGGTGAGACCCCCTTCGGGTTCGTTAGTTGCTCATGGTGAGGCACTTTCGTTGGGCGGGTTCCCAAGGGGCTGTCTGCTGAACCTGCGTCCGCCCTTTATAAGCTAATCCACATTTAACTTGCATATTTGTAGAAGTTTTGCAAACAGAAGGCGATCGAGTACTTGTTCGTGGCACTATACAACCAGGCGATCGAGTTATCATTAGTGGGTCTCATCGCCTTATTCCCGAACAGCTAGTACTTGAAATTGATTACTGATTACTGATTATTGATTATTGGTTTCTCAAGTTTAGACAAAGTCACTACGGCGATATTACTTTGCCAAAGGTTCTGTATCATGAAAGCGATCGAAGTCTATATAATGATTACCGTCTGACGTTTGATGAATGATATCGGCAAAGCGATGTCCCCAACGAATATCATTAGCAGCATAGGAATAGGGAGCATGAATTGGTTGAGCGACGGTTTCATCAATACCACTTAGAGAGACTACTAACATTGACCTAGTTTGAATCAAAGATTCAGCAGTAGCACCCCACAAAGGACTACACTCATCAATTTGATGCATTATTGTCCAACTGAGAGTAAATCTTGGGGTTTGGTTGCGTAATAGCTTGAGCAGATAAAATCGACGCATATATTCTCCTTCATCACTCACTTCATCTCGCATTAGATAAACACGCATTTCAGCTTTAATAATTTGATTACGGCGTTGATTGGCGGTTCGTAACATCAAAGTGGAAATACCATTGTAATTATAGACAGTAGCGACCTTGCTAAATGCTACTTTGGCTGTTGGTTGGGAAAATTTGGTAAAAGCCAATCCAGTCATCAAGGCACTAATGACAATTCCAATTAAGGCTTCCGTTGTCACCAAAATGTCTGCGTAAGATGTGGTCGGATACATAGCTCCATAGCCAATAGAAGTTAGAGTTTGTACGCTAAAGAAAAAAGCATCTCCAAAAGAACCAGGGGTAGCATTTTCGATACAGTCTCCTCCCAGTAAATAAGCGATCGCAAAAATAACGTTGGTTGCTATATAGGAGAAAACCATGAACAATAAAAAACCTGACCAAGGTATAGTCAGGAGTAGATAGTATGGTTCTTTCCAATAGGTATGCCAAGCATCTGTACCAGGGATTTCAAAACGTCCATCTCGAAAATTAATGCGGACTTGGGAAGGATTACCTGCCCATGTATCTTTATTTCTGGTTAAATGCGGTCTTCTTCTAGGATTTAGTGGAGGTAGCATAAACTTTAATCTTTGTAGTTAAACTAAGCCACCTCGTCACCGAGGCGACTCGTCTTCAGAACGCAGCATGAGACTTTCACCTCACTGCGCTCCTCTGTAATCAGGCTCTTTATGAGTACCACGACCAGTGACTAGAGTAGGAATGTCATCTACCCATACCCAATTTTGGTTGTCAAACCATTTGGTGAGTTTTAGCCATTCTTTTTCTTGTTTGTGAGCTTTGATAGCCCTTAAGTCGTCTCTGGTCTTTTCATCATGGCAATGTTTGTGAAGAAGTTGACGGTTTTTTAGTGAGTTATTACCACCAGCTTTTCTGGGGATAATGTGGTCGTCTTCTATTACGTCATTTTCTCGGAAAGGAAGTCCACACCAGTTACATTTACCATCTTGCTTTTTAAGCATTTTGGCTACTGAGTTTTTTAATTCAGGGTGTTTACCCATCCTTTTGCCCCAGTATTTTGTCTCTCCGTCGTAAGGTGAATTTACCCCTTTGACTTTGGTATGTCTTTTAATGGCTATTTTTGAATGTTTTATTAATTCAACGATATTATCGCTATATTTACATCCAAATACCCAGTTATCATCTCCTATTGTTGTCCAGTACTTATTACCAACCCAGTGTTTATTTTTGTTTGGGTGTCTTCTATCTGCCCATCTGCGTATTCTTATATGAACTAGATGATATAGTTCAGAGAAGATTTCTTTACTACAGACTGATTTAAAGTAGTTGCACCAGCCCCTGATTATGGGGTTTAACTCTTTGATGAGTTTTATTTGTGGTGCAGCATTAAGCCTTTTTATTGTATCTGATAACTTTTGGTAGTGCCTTTTGACACTTTCATCAGATGGCTTAATGATGGTTTTAAATCCAAGTAATTCACCTTTAGAGTTTTTTCCAGATTGGTACTTACCTACTTTATACTGTCTGATGTTAAAACCAAGAAAATCAAATCCTGGTTTGTTATCTTCTAGTTCATTGAGGGTATGCACTATTCTGGTTTTACTTGGTTTAAGTTCTAAATCAAATTGGGTTAACCACTCACAGATTATCTGTTGACATTGTTTTAACACTTTGAGGTTTTCGTGGAATATGACAAAATCATCGGCGTATCTGATTAAGGATGCGCCTTTGATTTGTCTTATCCTATTTTCCATTCCGTGTAAGGCAATATTGCTTAAAAGCGGGCTTATAACTCCGCCCTGGGGAGTTCCTTGATGGTTTGGAGTCCTTTCGTGTTTAACATAGTCACATATGTCTGCTTTTAACCAGGCTCTCACTTGTTTCCTCATTTTTGGAAATGTGTTGATTTTGATTAGAAGTTTCTGGTGGTTGATTTGGTCAAAACACTTGCTAATATCGGCATCTAACACAAATTTAGATTTGTATCTAATTTGGTTAAAGATTGCTCCAACAGCGTCGTGTGCGCTCCTTCCTGGGCGAAATCCGAAAGAATTTCCTTCAAATTTTGCTTCCCATTCTGGTTCAAGGGCAGCTTTGGCTAGAGCTTGGGCTGCTCTATCGCGCATTACAGGTATACCGAGGGGTCGTTTTTCATCTTTTCCAGGTTTAGGTATCCATACCCTTCTTATAGGTTTGGATTTATCCTCTAGTTTTAAGTTTTTAGCGAGTTCAAGACGTTGCTTTGGGGTTAAGAATTTAACCTTATCCACACCTGCCGTCTTTTTCCCTGCGTTATCCTGTGTGACCTTTCTGACAGAAAGTAATCTGTTGTAATAGGAGTTGATGAGGGTTTTTTGCAGCCTTCTTCCTTTCCGAACATCGCCACTGATATAAGCTCGGTAGATTCTCTTTTGTAACTTAAATGAAGCTTTATGGATTTTCCGCCAGTTAAGCTCATTCCATTCCACAGTATTTGAATTTAAATCTGTCTTAGACATATTCATTACTACTTAATCACTACTTTCCTAATTCCAGTGGGTACGTCAGCAGGGGCTGTCTTTTGAGATTTCCTCAAAAGCTTGTACGCCCCGTATATCCTCGGCATTACCCTTCTTTACCTTTGTTTCAGTAAAGCGATACTCGTCTTTTCGAGTTAAGGCTTTGGCTTCTTACCCAATCCTTCCCCCCAATAACCTCTGTTTCCAGAGAGTTTGCATCTTGGTTGATTACTTATCCCATTCGACCATTGAATAAGAGTTATTAGGGGGTTATTCCGTTCCGAATACTCTGTTGGTATGAATCCTTTAGGATGCATCTGTTCACCGACTGCAATTAGTGTTGGTTACTTAAGGCTCTATTAAGTAACAATTATATGCAGCATTGCCTTTTTGGCTACAGCCTGTCAGCACTAGTTTTGGCTGTTTCCAGCTAACGATGATTACGACTTTTACCTTTCCACCGACTGCGATTGATGTTGACTATTCACAATAAAAATAAATAGTAATACTTTGCAGCTTTGCCATTTTGGGCTACAGCCTATCAGTCCTGATTTGGCTGTTTTATAGTAACGATGGTTGAGGTGCTTCGAGCGTACGCCCTATCCTTGGAATTCTTGCTAGAGGCTAACCAGTTCAGACTACCAGTTAGTACCCCGTTTAACCCCGCTTCAGGCTTTGATGACCAGTCGCAAACCTGGGGGCTATGCTTTTACTCCCAACACCTGGAGAGTAGGGCTTGAGGACTTAGACTTTTATTAACATTTAGTACCTTGTTACAGGTTCTCTCACCTACACAGAGTATTCAGTTGTCAAGGTTCATGTAACTAGTTAAACTTTATTTAATATTAATAAGGTTTTAACTGGTTTTGATTTTTTACCTTGCTAGTACCACGTAGTAGAACTACTTTTGTACTAAACGGATCGCACTTTATTGGCTATATTGTAATCAGGAATCAAAGACTGAATTAATTAGAGAAAATATAGTTTGTATTCTTTCTCTCTGAATTGCGAATATATCATGCCTCCCGATATTCTTTTTCCGAGCCACCTGAATCAGAGAAAGTCACAGCAATAGACGATCGCTTTGCTCAGATACAAATAAGAGAGCAAGATTAGGAAAATTTTGGCAATAATAGACAAGACAAAATAATGTTGTCGAGCCTATGCTTTTTAAGATAAAGAAAATAAAGCATTGTGATACAAATGACAAAGTTTGCTTTTTCCCTTTTTCCTGTTCCCTCAGAACAATTACCAGTTAACGAATATCAGGATTTAAAAGAAAGCAAATTTTTTCGCTGGGCAGTTCTCGATCGCCCGAAATATGCAGCTAAATTACTAGCAGTATGGATTAGTAGCTTACTAGTTTCTCTATTCATCTTTACTGCTCAATCTTTGCCTTACGACATTGCTTTATCTGATTTCTTGTGGAGTGGGATTGTAGCAAAGACAATTGTTTTATTGTGTTTATGCCAACTTTACCTATCATGGCATGAGATATATTCTCTTTTGATTGATAAGAAGATTATTTATAAATTTGCCAGAAATAGCAGAACCATGATGTGGCAAAAACCCCCATCAATGCTGATGCGCGATCGCCTGATTGGTAGATTCCAAGTGCGCCCCATTCTCAAGCGCATTAAACAAACAATATTTTTGCTATTGCTTTTGTTGGGTCTTAACTTTTCAATTTTGTTTTTAAATTTAATTGCTAAATCTTAGACTATCTCAAAAAAAAAGGCGCATTTACTCATGACAGAGCGACAAAAAATTCAATCTCGATCTAAAGTTCCTTTTAGGAGGATTTCAGCTAAAGTCATAGCTGTTACCTTATTATCTGTTAGTATTAGCAGCTGTGGTTCTGGACAAGAACAAGCTAATACCCCACAAGAGATCCCTGTCCAGTTAAAAACCATAGAATCAGAGACGGTAATCGATAGTAGTGAGTACGTTGGTACTTTACAAGCTAGAGAGCGGGTTAGTCTTGCACCTCGTACCGATGGCAGAATCCTAGAAATATTTGTCCGTCAAGGCGATCGAGTTAAGAAAGGCGATCCCATTGTTAGATTAGAACCAACCCAAGAACAAGAAAATGTTAACGCTGCCACTCAAAGCGTCAATGTAGAAAGAGCGAGATTAGGACAAGTACAAGCAGAACTTAGAACAGCCGAAGCTAACCGTGCTGCTGCTGCTGCCCAGGTTGAGAGTGCTAGAGCCGATTTGCAAGATGCCGACTCAGCAGTTGAACTAGCACAAATCAATATTGAGCGCACTAAAACTTTAGTAGAAGGGGGAGCATTAGCCCAACAAAATTTAGACGACGATAATCGCGATCTCAAAAGCAGTATTGCCCAGCGTAATTCTAGACAAGAAACTCTCAATGCAGCGATTAAATCTCTCCAAGCAGCAGAAAGACAAGTAGAACAAGCTAGAGCTAATATAGAAAGCCAAAATGCGTCTATAAGACGGGCTGAGGCAGAATTAGGCTCTATTAGCCAAAATTTAGCTTTTAATACTATCAATGCACCCATCGACGGAATTGTAGGTAGTTTTGACGATAATAAAATAGGTGATTACGTTAACGTTGGCGAACAGTTAACTACTATTACCAACAATCAAAGCTTAGATCTCAATATTAATATACCCGTTGAATATCGCGATCGTCTGGAAATTAGTCTACCAGTAGAAACTATTAACCAGGAGCATAGTGTAGGAGTGGTAGGAGAGATTACCTATGTTGCTCCCTTAGTTCAACAGAACACTCAGTCAATTCTGACTAAAGTTACCTTTACCAATGAAAATAGTCTGAGAGATCGTGAATACGTAAGAGTTAGAGTAATTTGGGACAAAAAACCAGGAATATTAATACCAACTACCGCCGTATCAACATTAGGGGGACAAAGCTTCGTTTATCTAGCGAAAGAAGATAATTCCCAGTCTGGAAATACATCCTTAATCGCCCAGCAACAACCAATCAAACTAGGTAGTATTCAAGCACAGGATTATCAAGTTATTTCTGGTCTTCAAACAGGAGATAGAATTGCTGTTTCTAATATCCTTAGCCTTAGAGATGGTACGCCAATTGAACCAGCTGAGGAAGTTTCTGACGCAGGAACAGAATTTAGATAAATAGAGTAGGGGCAAGACACTGCCTTGCCCCTACCCCTTAACTGCTGACTCACTACTTTTAAACAATGTCTCTATCAACCCCATTTATCAAACGCCCTGTTTTAACTACTGTCTGTACGATCGTCATCTTACTTTTAGGGGCTATCTCCATCGCCTTACTTCCATTGGATAAATTGCCCCAAATTGCTCCAAAACAAATTACGGTGCGGGCTAATTATGTGGGTGCAGATGCTAGAACTACCGTAGATAATGTTACTACTGTATTAGAAAGAGAAATCAACGGTACAGAAGATGTTAAGTGGATTAACTCCAACACTGATAACAATGGCAACTCTACGATTAATGTTTCTTTTCCTGTAGAGAAAGATACTAATATTGCTCAAGTATTAGTACAAAACCGAGTGGCACAGGCACAATCCAATCTACCTCAAAGTGTTATTGCTACGGGGGTGACAACGGAGAAAGAGTCTCCTAGTATTACCTTGGTTTATGGTTTCTATTCTGAAAAAAATGAAGCAGGAGAATATTATTACGATCCTGTATTTCTTTACAATTATGTCGATCGCTATTTGTGGAATGAACTAAGAAGAATTAAAGGGGTAGGAAGTCTCAGGGTATTTGGTTCAGCAACTTATTCAATGAGGATTTGGCTCGATCCCAATAAATTGGCTGCTAGAGGATTAACAGCAAGCGATGTAGTCGGTGCAATTCAAAACCAAAACTTTGAAGTTGGTGCGGGGGGTGTAGGCAGACAACCAGTCCCCCAATCACAACAGTACGAATTACCTTTGCGAGTCAATGGCAGATTTACTACTGTTGAAGAAGCAGAAAATTTAGTAGTACAAGCACAAAATGACGGTACGCTAATTAAGGTCAAAGATGTAGGCAGAGCAGAATTAGGAGTAGAAAATTATGCTACTCAAGCAGTATTTGATGGAGAAGCTCCAGCAGTTGGCTTAATTGTCTATCAGCTTCCTGGTACAAATGCTCTAGATACTGCTGAGTTAGTTAAAGCAAAGATGGCAGAATTAGAGGCAGATTTTCCCAGAGGTTTTAAGGCAGAAATTGCTCAAGATAACACTCTATTTATCAATGCCTCTCTACAAGATTTGGTAGTAACTTTGGTACAGGCGATCGGACTTGTCGTCTTAATTATCTTTATCTTTCTTCAAGACTGGCGTACTACCTTAATTCCTGCGATCGCTATTCCCGTAGCTTTAATTGGGGCAATGATTGCTTTACTTGCTTTGGGATTTACTCTCAATCAGTTAACCTTATTTGCTTGTGTATTAGCAACAGGTTTGGTAGTGGATGATGGAATCGTTATTGTAGAAGCAGTAGCAGCCAAACTTTCCCAGGGAATGCGTCCTATCCAAGCAGCTTTAGATGCGATGGACGAATTAGTAGGAGCAGTAATTTCTACTTCTGTTGTCTTAATGGCAGTGTTTATTCCTGTGACTTTCTTTCCTGGTACTACAGGAATTGTTTATAAACAGTTTGCTCTTACTATTGCTTTTGCTGTCGCCTTTTCCACCTTTAACGCCCTGACTTTTTCTCCTACTATGTCAGGGGTATTTCTCCGCCCGGCAGAACCAGTAAAAGGCCCTTTAGGCTGGCTATTTCCTAGATTTAATACTGGCTTCGATTGGCTCAAAGGACGTTACAGAAGTTTAATCGAATTTCTCACCCACATCAAGTTATTAGTTATCGCTATTTTTATTGCGGGATTGGTGCTAACAGGTTGGACTTATACCAGTCTTCCTCAAGGATTTGTCCCTGAAGAAGACCAGGGCTATTTCTTTACCATTATTGAAGCCCCCCCAGGAGTTTCTCTAAGCTACACCCATCAGATTACTCAGCAAGCTGCCCAGATAGTAATGCAGCATGAAGAAGTGCAGCACTCTATGGGACTGTCGGGATTTTCTTTTGACGGTCAAAACAGCAATAAAGCGGTAATGTTTGTCAAGCTTCATCCTTGGAATGAGCGACCAGGAGATTCTAGCTCGGTGTTTGGACTGCTACAGCGAATAAATCAGCAGTTTCAACAAAATATTGACGGAGCAAGAGTTATTGCTGTTAATGCTCCTCCTGTAGATGGTTTAAGTAGCTTTGGTGGTTCGGAACTTTATATCCAAGACCGTCAGGGTAGGGGAATGGATACCCTCATGAGTAATACCCAGCAGGTAATTGCTGCTGCTAACGCCAGACCAGAAATAGCCTTTGCTTTTACTACCTTTACTTTCGATAGTCCGATGCTCGAAGCAGATATCGATCGCAATAAAGCCAATGCGCAAAATGTTGATATCAGGGAAGTTCTCAATACTCTACAAACCTATCTTGGTTCTAATTTTGTTAACCAGTTTGTCTTAGATGGCAGACTTTATCGAGTCTATGCTCAAGCAGAAGCAGCAAATCGCTCTAATCCAGACGATATTAACCATCTTTATGTGCGATCGCGGGATGGGGAATTAATTCAACTAAGCAATTTACTTGATGTTCAAAAAATTTCTTATCCACCCATTGTTAGTAACTATAACGTTTATCCAGCGATTAAGGTTAACGTTGCTCCTGCACCAGGCTATAGTTCAGGACAGGTAATTACTGCTATGGAAGAAGTGGCAGAAGCTACCTTACAACCAGGCTTTGGTTATGAATGGACAAATACCGCAGCCGAAGAAAAAACTGCTGGTGGTGCTGCACCTATGGTATTTGGTCTAGCTTTTGTGATGGTTTTTCTGGTGCTAGCAGCGCAATACGAAAGCTATATCGACCCTTTAATTATTATGCTTACCGTTCCCCTAGCTATCCTGGGTGCATTGGGAGGAATTTGGTTAAGAGCGACTTTTTTGCAAGCTGGAGGCGTTTGGCCTATTCTCGATAACAATATTTATGCTCAGGTAGGATTAGTAATGTTGATTGGGATGGCAAGTAAAAATGCGATTCTGATTGTTGAATTTGCCAACCAAAACCGCGATCTCGGCATGAGTATCGAAAAAGCTGCTATTTTTGCTTCTGAACAGCGTTTTCGGGCCATTTTGATGACTGCAATTTCTACTTTAGTGGGCTTTATGCCGTTATTAATTGCTTCTGGTGCAGGGGCGGTAAGTCGCTGGTCACTAGGTACAGCAGTGTTTGGAGGAATGTCAGTGGCAACTTGTTTAAGTCTAATCTTTGTACCCATTCTCTATATCGTTGTCAAAAACTTTGAACAGTCTTTCTTGAGAAGTCAGAAGTCAGGAGTCAGGAGTCAGGATTCAGAAGGCAGGGTAGCTAGCGATCGCAATGGTAGCAATGGAAAAAAAGAACGTACACAAGAAAATCTGGAGGAACAAAAATCGACTATAAATAAGTAAATAATTGCCGAGTGCAACAATACGCAACTTATGGCTGAAACAATAATTGACCGATTTTTTACTGTACTTTTTTCTCAGGGTATTGATACTGCACTGGATCTGGTTAGAAAAGATGCGGTATTTGAGGCACAAGGTCCCTCATCTGTTCCTATTTACGGACGCTATGAAGGACATAAAGGGGTTCGTAAGTTTGTCAGTATTTTGCAAGACATATTTGATACGGAGAAGTTTGAAATTCGTAAATCAGTCGAACAAGGAGAAATGGCATTTGCCTATGGTTATATGCAGCACCGAGTTATCAAAACAGATCGAGTATTTTTTTCTGAATTTGCTATTTATTGCCAAATCCGCAACAATCAAATTTCTGCTTACAAAATATTTGAAGATACGGCAGCCTTGGCTATGGCTTACAACAGCATGGAGTAGAAATAAAAATTGGTATTCTTTTATCAAAAAGTTGACCTCATATATCAAAAAAACAATTGAGCACTAATACTTAAAAAAATGTTTAAAGAATGGAATTTTAATGATTGGATGAATAATGGCTTATTTTTTCTAACAGCATTTATCTTAATTTGTTCGTTTATATTTTTATGATTTTTGCTTGCATAAATTAAGTTATTAAATACTAATAATTCGACGGTAAATAATAATATGAATGTAAGAATGCTGATTTTTTCGGGAATCATAACCGCTTTGGCTGGTGCTTTATTAGGGGTGATAATTGCCCATATTGCTCAAAGAGAATCCCGCCGTCCAGTCGCGATCGTTGTTGGTTCTGGTTTGGGTTTTGCCATTGGTGTGGGTTATGAAGCAATGCAGCAGAATCGAGACCGAGAAGAAACAGATTAGATAGGTTGTGCGGAGTGTGAGTGTGAGTCAAAAAAAGATCAATTAATTAATTGAATATGTTTAATCTTGATTTTGGTCAATACAAAGAAAGAAAATGGCGAACTAATATGACTATTTTTTTTCATAAGCCTTTGTTCATTTTCGTATTAGTAAGTACTGCCGTAAGTATCAGCTACTCTTATTCGATCGCCATGATGTTGTTAACTACATTTATCTTGGCTTATCTAACTAAAGGTTCACGCCGTAAACAAAATCGAACATGAGTAATAAGTAATAGTGCGACTTGTTGGGTGCTAATCAATTATAAAAATTGAAAACCACCCGTTCAGAACCTAGACATCTGAATAACTAATGTAAC
>JASJDI010000163.1 GCA_030065155.1 Xenococcaceae cyanobacterium MO_188.B29 | reverse complement strand
CTCTCGTTTCCTGTCTTTTTAAGCTATTGACAGATTTAATTTAGCGAGAGTTTTTCTTTTTGCTGTTCGCGATCGCAATTATTTAGACTTTTCAGACATCCTCTTAGATCGCAGCTAAGAGATTCTACATTGCTAAGATCGATCGTTGGAGTAGAACTATTACAACTACCCAGAGCCATAGTATCGTCTACATAGGGAAAAACGCTCAGATTAACTCGATCATCTGAAGGACTGAACTCATAGGCAGCAGTGCGTAACAAGTTTCCTCCACCAATATACTGCTCCAAATGCACATATTGAGCTTCCCCATTACCTGTCCCCACTGCTGAGGCTGAGCAATTTTCCATAGTAATAAAAGGTATCATTGGTTCGTTTGCCACCTGATTACTATTCGTGAAAAAACCAGTGAACCAATCTACTACTTGCTGCACTCGTTGGTTTGGAGCTAAAATTGCTGCTTCTCCTGGCTGAGTAACTATAATTGTGGTCACAAGAAATGTAAGAAAACTAACAGTTTTAACTTTTAGCATTGAACACTTACCATTAAAGATTAAACATCGATCATTATCGGCAATCTAAATCTATGCTTACTGGCGATCTGCTTCGATCGCTTGTTATCAATTACCATAAAAATTTGTTAAACAAATTTTATTTAATTCCCATCTTACACCAGTACAAAAAAACTAATTGATTTAGGTTCGATCGTCAATTTCTCACCCTTTTCTCTTTAACCTTTCTCTCTTTCTCTGATACAACAAATTAACTACATATTAGTTGCAAGATCTCAGTTTAACCAAATAGGGTTTAGGCTAAAATTTATCTTAAATTTATCTAATGAGTATGCTCGGAAGTTTTATATAAAACCGAATTACTTTAGGCGGTGTAGATAATAATTGCCTGAATTCACTAACTAAGTTTACAATTTTGATATCAAAACTTCATAAAATATAGTTTGTCTTTTTTGTATCTTCTTCATATAGTTTAATTTATACAATCATGTAGTTTAATTTATAGAGATTTTATACTAAGCTAATGTTTAATATTCCTAATCCTATCCAACTAAAAATATCTAAGCGTTACAAAAAAAGATTCGGTTGTATTAGTAAAAAGAAAATCAAGCAAAAAGTCGAGGGTGTAGATATCTCGATTTCTTATCATGATTTGTATCATCTTGAGGTATCAAAGTTAGATCGAATTCAAATTGGCAAATATTATGTAAGCGGTATTCATGGTATAAATTCACCTTTATTGCATCCAAATCCTATTCAAGAAGAGTATTCTGGTCTTTTGGATGAAGTTCGTGTTGCTTATCACGAATGGATGACTAGAACCTCAATCTACAACACTGTCAAACTTTTAGCCTGGATGGGTTGGTTAATTATTCAAGGAATTAATCCGTTGGCTATTTTTTGGCGACATTATCAAAGTTTAAACAAACAAAGGCTTTATGCCGACAATTCCTAAGTTGAAGATTAACTAAAAAATGAGAGTATTTGTATAGAGCATCAGAATGGATTTGAGGGATAAATCTTGGTAAATTTTCCCCCAAATCCTCTGCACCTATCAGATATCTGGAAGCTCCTTACCAAATCCAAGGTAGTAAACGACTACTGTTTTGCTGATAGGCAGCAAAGTCAGGATATTTAGCTGCCATAGCCTCTTCTTTCTGATTTATTCGTTGTAAATACAGCAATGTAATGACACCAGGTAATAGAAAAGCCCACCAAGATCCAGCAATAATGCTAAAGCTGGTATAACGCATTAAGTCTCCCAAGTAATTTACGTGTCGTACCGAACGCCATATACCATCTTTAACCAAACCACTTTCTTTACTTTTTGCGACCATTTTTTGTACATCCGCCCCAGTATTAATCAGACTTCCAAAGATATAAAGAGGTAGTGTAATGGCAACAGTCAAGTAACTAATAGGATTCGGATTGGTAAATGCTAAGTAGCCTGGTAAGGAATAAAATACACCGACAAATAATAGAACGATTATGAAGGTTAATATTCCAACTTTGTCGGTGAACAGTTGCTGGCGACGTTGAGAAAATAGCCATTGTTCTAACAACCACCAGATACAGTAGCTAATGTGTAAACAAAGATAAATAACTTGTCTTTCTTCATTTACCCCATAAATCAAAGCTAAAGTAATCAGGCAGATAATAGTAACAATTTTAGCTACATTGATAGCAGTCAGTTGTGTTACCTGAAAGCCAGAAGATTTTGTTGCCGTTTCCATATTCTTGCTCTACGTCACAAAGATTTATTTTGATCTTAATATCTTGAGTGTAATATTTATTCAGAATTCAACAGACTAGGAGTAGTCTTAATTGACTGAGAATATGGAAACAACGCAACTTTTATAGACTACGATCGCCTGACGAGAAAAATCCTCGGTATAATTTCACCTTTTAATCCTCGTAAATTCTTGCTTCTAAAGCATCAGGATTTTCTTCGCAATAAAGTTCAAAAGCACTCTTTGGTTTTTCAACAAAATCACTCTTGTTGAGAATATCACTAATAGAAATGACTCCTAGTAACTCACCTTTGACAACAGGAGCGCGACGAATCCGAGTATTGGCAAACAGACGAGCAACATATTCTACACCTAAGTCGGGATTGACTACTACACACGGTTTAGTCATAATCTCATAGACTCGCATTTTCTTAGGATCGTGTCCAAATGCTGCTACTTTGTAGACAATATCTGTCTCTGTCACAATTCCATAAGGATCGCTATCGCTACGGCGATCGACGATTAAAGCTCTTAAGCCTTTATCCTTCATTAATTTGACTGCTTCTGCTATTGTTGCCGAACCACTAATGCTTACGACATCCTTGGTCATAATTTCTTCTGCTCTCATCATGGCTTTAACCCTCCTAATCTCAAAATAATTAACTAGCGCAAATTTCTCTTAATCGTCATAAATGCGACACTCTAAAGCATCGGGATTCTCGGCACAATAATCTTTAAGAGAATTACTTACATCTCTAGTATCTTCTTTAGCCTGACGACGATCTGCTGCTAAAGCTTGTAATTCTTCTACCACATCCCAGGCAGCAGCACATTCAGGAGAAGTTGCTCCTTTTTCAGCACAAATACTGCGGGCATCTTCTCTAGCAGCCTCAATGCGATCTTCGAGATAAAGTTGCTTGGGCTTTTCGACAAAATCACCCTTGTTGAGAATGTCACTGATAGAGATAATGCCTAATAACTTACCCTCAATGACGGGAGCGCGACGAATACGAGTATTGGCAAACAGACGAGCAACATATTCTATGCCTAAGTCTGGGTTAACTACTACACAGGGTTTGGTCATAATTTCGTAAACCCGCATTTTTTTGGGATCGTGACCGAAGGCTGCTACTTTGTAGACAATATCTGTCTCTGAGACAATACCATAAGGATCGCTATCACTACGGCGATCGACAACTAAAGCCCTTAAGCCTTTGTCCTTCATTAATTTAACTGCTTCTGCTACTGTTGCCGAACCACTAATGGTAACCACAGAAGTTGTCATGATGTCACGAGCTTTAAGCATATTACTATTACCTTTTTTAAACTGTACTCAAAAGAATATTATCGACTAATTACTCAACAAAAAACTGTTCTTTTATTGTCTCCAGAACTAGCATCCAGTAATTTTAAAGTCCTTACTGGAGCAGTCATACTGGGCGCATAAGCTTCAATCACTATGCCATTGCGAGCGCACATGACCATTAAGTAATCACAGCTTGGGCATTCTGTTTGGATTACTTGGTTACTAGTACAGCGATGATAGATGGGATCGGGACTGGTAAAGTAAATACGAGTAGCATTACCACCACAGTTGGGGCAAAAGCATTGAATTGTTGCAATAGTATCCATAACACAATTTTTTTTGATTAATAGTATGGGAAATACTTGGCTATTAGCTAATAGCTTTTTAAAACTATGCCCCGACTGTGAATGAGTCTATTTGAGCCTAAAGATGTTTTTCTAAAGCATTACTAAAAGTTTCATAAGCAGCTTTACCCACCAGAGTTTCTACTACTTCTCCACCTTTAAAAATTAGAACAGCAGGAATACTACGAATGCCAAATTGTTTAGCATTATCCCGATTTTGATCGATGTCTATTTTGACCACATTGGCTCGATCTCCATAATTTTCTGCTAGTCGATCGATTAAAGGCGCAATTAAACGACAAGGACCACACCAAGTTGCTGTGTAATCAACAACTAAAGGTTTTTCTCCTTTCAGTAGTTGCTCAAATTCGTCGCCTTGAATAAAATTTGCTTTAGTCATATAAAATTTATCGCTTTTAGGCAAAGGGTTTAATAGAGTTCATCTTCTTGATGGGTTTGAATAGTGCAATCAGATAAAGGATACGCAACACAAGTTAAGACAAATCCTGATTCAATCTGATCGTCATCCAAGAAGGCTTGCTCTGATTGATCTACTTTGCCTGAAACAATTTTCCCTGCACAGCTAGAACAGGAACCTGCTCGACAAGAAACAGGAAGCTCGATATCATTTTCTTCTGCTGCATCAAAAATATATTGATCTTCTGCTACTTCGATAGTTTGATCTAATCCCTCTGCTTCGTTGATTAATCTGACTTTATAACTCGCCATAAATATTATTGATTACTCCCTATATTTAGTAGTATTTAAGTTGGTGATTTTAGTGATAGTGCGTTTTCCAAACTACAAGTAACCTCCATCACAGAAAGACTGCCATTGATATTAATGAGACAGCGACGCTTTCTGTAAAAATTAATCAGAGGACTAGTTTGCTCTTGATAGACCTCGAGACGACGACGAATAGTATTTTCGTTATCGTCTTGACGACCTCTTTGCAGCATTCTCTTAATTAGGCTTTCCGTATCGACATTAAAGTTGACAACAAAAGGATAGCTATTCCCTAAAATTTGGAGAATATGCTCTAAAGCTTGAGCTTGAGATAAATTACGAGGAAATCCATCTAAAATCCAGCCGACACGAGCATCTTGTTTGGCTAAACGTTCGCGTATCAATGCCATAATTAAATGGTCTGGAACTAACTCTCCTGCTTCTATGTGAGCTTGAGCTTTAATCCCAACAGAAGTTTTCTGCGCGATCGCTTGACGCAAAATTTCTCCCGTGGAAATATGGGGAATCTTCAGTTTTTCAGCTACAAATGTCGCCTGAGTGCCTTTTCCTGCTCCTGGAGGGCCTAACAATATTAAACGCATTATTTTTTTTCTGTGTCTTGATAAACTGTATGTTATATAGTATTGATTTTTTTTTGATTGATTATGAGTGCAGAAAAGTCAGAAGCTTACACAGTCTGGAAACGGTTAGAACAAGGACGAAAAGCTAAAGCTGCTCAAGGTGGATACGTTGGCTACGGCTCTCCAGCTTTCGGTCAAAAGACCATAAATGGTCAATTAGTAGAAGAACCAAAAGAACAGGAGGTAATTGACCTAATTCGCCGTCATCACAAATCTGGTAAGTCTTTACAGCAAATTGCCGATTGGCTTAATCTTAATGAGTATAAAACTAAGCGCGGTCAGCAATGGAGAAGAATATCTGTTAAAAGGGTACTAGACCGTCTTTATGGTAAAAATCCCAGAATATCTGGCGTTAAACCTCTTTCTTCTTCCTAAGCCTAAGCTTGAATTTAATTGCTTAACTTCTCCTTAACTCTTATCACCTATACATAGGCAAAATCAATACTAATCAATAATTACAAAGGTTTATCTGTAACATTTGTCTATCATATCCTGGATCGGAGTTAATGTGAAGAGATTTTTTTAATCATTATCCTTGGGGATCGACATGCAACTCAACGACGAATTTTTTCCAGCCCCGGATTTAGAGGCAGCGATCGCTCGCTCTCCTTTAGTTATTACTCCAGAAACTTCTTTAACTGAAGCGATCGCGATGATGAGTCAAATTAGAGGGAGTAGTTGCTTATTACCTAGCGAAGATAAATCACTAGAGTTATTTCCTTATAACAAGGCTTGTTCTAGTTGTGCTTTGATTATGGACGAAGGACAAATTATAGGGATTTTAACGGAGAGAGATATCGTTAAGCTAACGGCAGCAGAAGTTGATTTTAATTCAGTACCAGTTACCCAGGTAATGGCTAATCCTGTAGTCACTTTAGCCAAAGAGAACTTTAAAGATATCTTTGCTGCTTTATTTCTATTTCGTCGCTATAAAATTCGTCATTTACCTATACTAGATAAGAACAATAACTTAATCGGAATCGTTTCTCCTGGAACTATTCGTCAAGCTATGCGCCCATTCAATCTTCTTAAGTTAAGGCGTGTTGCTGATGTTATGAGTAAAACCATAGTTCAGGCATCTTTGGATACTTCCGTACTTGAAATATCCCAGATTATGACCCAACATCGGGTTAGTTGTGTAGTTATTACCAAAGAAGATAAAACTGAAAATATCTTACTGCCGATGGGAATTATTACTGAGCGAGATATTATCCAGTTTCAAGCCTTACAATTAAATCTCAAAGAGATTCTAGCTGAAGAAGTCATGAGTACTCCTTTGTTTCTTCTAAGTCCTGAAGATTCATTAATAACTGCCCATCAAGAAATGCAACGCAGACGAGTAAGAAGATTAGTAGTTTCTTGGAATTGGGGTCAGGGATTAGGCATTGTTACGCAAACTAGCCTACTACGAATTTTTGACCCGATGGAGATGTATGGAGTGATCGAAACTTTGCAACAAACGATACAAGAATTAGAGCAAGAAAAAGCCGAACTCTTAGCAATGATCGAGAAATGAATATACTAAACTTCATAATGCTACAGCCTCAAAGACATGAATTACTCAGGCTATAATCGAGCAAGTATTTGCAACAAAAATTAACAATGTCCTTAGATGTCGCTCTCATTAGGGTTTCAAGTTATATTCAAAACTATAGGCTGTGAGAAAACACTTCTCATCTCTGTATTAACGATTTGATGATATCTTGATGTAATTAAAGGATTGCAAAAATCAAAGAAAACTCAAAACTCTAATTAAGTAGAATATTAAGAAAATACAAACTATCCGTAGCTCTATAATTTTCGATTAAAACTGTATCTAAGCTAGCCACTCATATGTATTAATCTGAATCGACAAACAACGTCAAAAAATATAAAAATACTAAAAAACCTAAACTATAGAAGCAAATCAGTGTTGAGTCTCAAGGGTAAGTAATCTTAGAAGTTTATAAATGACCTCAAGTTTACTTTAATTCTTTGATTGCAATGAAAATATCTTTTTTTAAAAGCTTAAAATTTCGGATGCCCTTACTGGTTTTATCCGGTATTCTCCCCTTAATGTCGATCGCGATCTTAATATCTACGGCTAACGCATCCAAAACAATCTTACAAGAATCACAAGAAAACCTATTTTTAAAAGCACAATTACTAGCTAGAAACATCAGTAGTTGGGATGAAGCCAATGTATTAGCTTTGCTGAATCTCAACAAACAACCAGATATAATTAGCGGGAATATTGAACGGAAAAAGACTATCCTCTCAGGACTAGTTGATACTTATAGTCATCTCTCTTTAGCGATAACTACAGATAAAGATGGCTGGAGTCTCGCTCGTAGTGATGACAAACCACCTCAATACTATGGAGATCGAGCCTATTTTCATTCAGCTTTAACAGGAAATGAAATTAGTTATCAAACCTTAATCAGTCGCCTTGACCAAAAACCTAATTTGTGTCTTGCTTCTCCCATTCAAAAAGACCAACAAGTTCAAGGGGTAAGTGCTATATGTACTGACTTAAAAATCTTAACCGAACAAGTGGGTGAGTTAAGATTTGGGCGAACGGGTTATGCCTTTGTCGTCGATCAAAATGGCTACATCTTAGTTCATCCCAATCTTCAATACTTATCCAAAGCAGAATTAACTAATTTTGGTCAATATCCCCCAGTCAAAAATCTCTTAGGCAATCATTATGGGCAAAAACAAGAGGGACAAGAACAATTTTTTAGCGATCGCCAAGGTGTAAGATGGATTTCATATAGTACCAAAACTCACAACAATTGGGGAGTAATTGTTGTGCAAGAAGAAGCCGAATTTTTTCAGAATAGACAGGAATTTCAAAACTTAGCCTTTTTAATTGGTTTAATTGCGGTACTAGGGACAAGCGGATTTACCTTTTTATTAGCCAGTCGTTTAATTAAGCCCATTAGCAATCTGGGGGAAGCAGCCATTGATTTTGCTGAAGGCGACTTAGACCGCCGAGTACAAATTAAACGCCAAGACGAATTAGGAATTCTCGGTTCTTATTTCAATCAAATGGCGAATCAGTTAAAAACTTCGATCGAAGAATTAAAACAAGCCAAAGAAGTAGCTATCTCCGCTAATAATGCTAAGGACAGATTTATCGCTAATATCAGCCATGAATTGCGCACTCCTCTGAACGGAATTATTGGTTATACCAAAATTCTTAAACGAGAACTCCCTTTAAATTCTCGGCAAATTAGAGAATTCAACATCATCGAAAAAAGTGGATTTCATCTTTTAACCCTGATTAACGATCTCCTCGATTTTTCCAAAAATAAAGTTAGTAAATTGGAGCTTCATCCCGTTGAATCAGACTTACCTGAGCTTTTAAACTCAGTTATAGGAATTGTCAAAAATGAAGCCAAAGCAAAAGGGCTAGAAGTTATCACCAGATTTGAAAACCTACCCAATAGAGTATTAGTAGATGAAAAAAGACTGCAACAGATATTAATTAATCTTTTGTACAATGCTGTTAAATTTACTGACCACGGTCGAGTAGTTTTAAGGGTCAGAGGAATTAGCGATTTTTCTGCTAGCAAAGGTTTTCCTCAACAAAAAATCCGCTTTGAAGTAATTGATACTGGGGTGGGAATCAGCGCAGAAGAACAACCCAAAATTTTCCAACCTTTTGAGCAAGTTGGCAATATCAAGGGGAGAAGTGCTGGTACTGGGTTAGGTTTATCCATTAGCAAACAACTAGTCAGTTTAATGGGAGGTAAACTCCAAGTAAAAAGTAAATTAGGTGTAGGTTCTAATTTCTGGTTTGAGACAGCATTTACCTTAGTCGAAAACAATTTAGATCGATCGCAAAAGCCCAAATTAGAGAACGTCATAGGCTACAAAGGTCAAGAACGCAAAATTCTGGTAGTGGATGATAAAGAAGCAAATCGTTGGCTATTGGTAAATATACTTGAACCCCTTGGCTTTAGAGTCTTAACGGCAAATAATGGGGAGCATATGTTCGAGCTTATAAATCAAGAAAGACCAGACTTAATCTGTCTTGATTTATTTATGCCTGGGAAAACTGGCTTTACTTCAGCAAAACAACTACGGCGAATACCAAATTTAAAAAATATTCCCATAATTGTGGTGTCTGCCACAGCAATTACTAAAGAGATTTATCAGTATCTGGAATGCGATGAATTTCTCAGTAAACCTGTTAATGAGGAAAAATTACTAGAGCTATTGCAAAAATATTTGCATTTAGAGTGGGTTTACCAAATAGAACAATCTACTCGTAGCATTGTATAAATTCACGCTCTTTGTGCTTTACGTGCTCTCATAGCTAATAGCTATTGGCTTTTTTAGGCAAGAAGTCTAAAGCTATCACTGGGAATAAATTTTATAAGACGGTAATTTATGCTTTCTAAAATAATTCGTCGTAATTTTGTGAAACTAATTCCTTTGGGAATAGCGAGTGGGATTCTAGCTGCTTGTGGCTCTCAAACAGGAACTAATACAGAACAATCTCAGGATTCTCTTACTAACCGCACACAAACCTATACTCTGAGAATCCAAAGTACCTGGTCGGCAAAAGATATATTTCAAGAAATCTTGCAGGATTGGGCAAACAAAGTCGAAGCAATGTCTGGGGGAAGATTAAAAATCGATCTGTTGGCAGTTGGCTCAGTAGTAGGAACAAGCGATTTAATTGATGCTGTTAGTAAAGGTTTAGTTGATGGTGGACATGGCTTTACTACTTATTGGTTTGATCTCCATAGAGCTTTTAGCTTATTTGGTGCAGGACCTTCTTTTGGTATGAATGGAGAGATGTTTCTGGGTTGGATTCATTATGGTGGTGGTCAAGAACTTTATAATGAGCTGCTCCAGAAACTAGATCAGAATGTAGTCTCTTTTTTTCATGCACCCATACCAACTCAACCCTTAGGTTGGTTTAAAAAAGAGATTACTAGTCCAGATGATATGAAGGGTCTGAAATACCGCACTTTAGGAATTGCCCTCGATCTTTTTAAGAATATGGGTGCATCTGCACAATTTATACCAGGTAACGGAATTGTATCTGGCATAGAGAAAGGTGTTATTGATGCAGCCGAGTTTAATAATACCACTAGCGATCGCTTGTTAGGATTTCCTGAGGTATCTAAAGTCTTGATGGTGCAATCTTATCATCAACCTTTAGAAATACTAGAGTTAATGTTTAATAAGACTACCTATGAAAGTCTTCCTGCTGACTTACAGGCAATTCTTAAGTACGCCACTATGGCTGAGTCGGCCGACTTTAACTGGAAGTTTATGGAGCGTAATAGTCAAGACTATCTAGCTATTAAAGAAGCTGGAGTTCAAGTTTATAAAACACCACAATCTATCTTAAAAGCACAGCTAGAAGCTTGGGATCAAGTCATTACTCAAGAATCTTCTAATGATCCTTTTGTAGTTAAAATAATTAATTCTCAGAAAGAATGGGCTAAACGAGTTGGTGAATGGTATTTAGATCTAACAGTAGAAAATCAAACTGCCTACGACCATTTTTTTCCCCAATCTTAAATTCTTGAACTCAAAAATCGATCGCTTTTTTCGCTAGAACAAAAAAGATTAGTTTTTACTTTTCAATTTCTCTAATCCAACACCAAAAATTAACATTACTGGATTACTATAAAGTAATAATTAAAAAATAATTAAATTTTAAGAGGTATCTGTGTTTTCTAAAATACTACGACGTGATTTAGTCAAATATCTTCCTGTAGGAATAGCTAGTGCAGTGCTTGCAGCTTGTGGTGCATCAACGAATAACACCACTAATGCTCAATCTGATGATGCTGTTAATACGAGTCCTACTAACCAAGAGACTTACACCCTGAAAATGCAAAGTACATGGGCTGCTCAAGATATCTTTCAAGAGATCTTGCAAGATTGGGCCAACAAAGTTAATGAAATGTCTGGAGGAAGATTAACTATCGATCTTCTACCAGTAGGCTCAGTTGTTGGTACATCAGAATTAATGAATGCAGTTAGTGAAGGGATACTTGATGGGGGTCATGGCTTTACTGCATACTGGTTCGGGCTAAATCGAGCTTTTAGTTTGTTTGGTACAGGGCCTTCTTTTGGGATGAATGGCGAGATGTTACTCGGTTGGATTTATTATGGTGGTGGACAAGAACTCTATGACGAACTACTCCAGCAACTAAATCGCAACGTAGTCTCCTTTTTTCATGGTCCTATACCTACTCAACCCTTAGGCTGGTTCGATAAACAGATTACTAGCCCAGATGATATGAAGGGAATGAAATACCGCACCCTCGGTATTGCTTTAGATGTATTTAAAGATATGGGTGTATCGGCACAATTTATACCAGGTAATGAAGTAGTTCCTAGTTTAGAGCGAGGAGTTGTGGATGCAGCCGAGTTTAATAATACTACTAGTGATCGCTTGTTAGGGTTTCCTGATGTCCGTAAAGTATTAATGGTGCAGTCTTATCATCAGCCATTAGAAATATTAGAGTTAATGTTTAATAAAGATAAATATAATAGTCTTCCTCCTGACTTACAGGCAATTCTTAAATACGCTACTATGGCTGAGTCGGCTGACTTTAATTGGAAGTTTATGGATCGCAATAGCCAAGACTATCTAGCTATTAAAGAAGCGGGAGTTCAAGTTTATAAAACCCCTCAATCTGTCCTGCAAGCACAGCTAGAAGCTTGGGATCAAGTATATGAATCAGAGTCACAACAAAACCCCATTTTTGCTAAGATAATCGATTCGCAAAAAGCATGGGCTAAACGAGTAGGAGAGTGGAGTCTAGATTTGACAGTAGAAAATCAGACTGCTTACAATCACTTTTTTAATGCTCAAGCTTAATAAAATTCAAACAAAGATTTTTCTGGCAAGATTCTTGGCTGAATGAATCATGCTGTGAACTTGATGTATGGGAAATACTATATCTATATTTATGTCCATATATCTGAATTTTGTGTCCAAAACTTTTCTAAATTTATTTAGTCATAGAAAACCAGACTTGACTTCAAGCTAGATTGTAAATGAAATTTTTTTTACTACTAATAGACAATATCAACACCTGGGTAGGTAAAGCTTTTTCCTGGTTAATTGTTTCTTTAACTTTTACCGTCGCTTACAGTGTCATTGCCAGATATGTGTTTAGGACACCTGTAGATTGGTCAGTAGATTGGAGTTACGTCTTTTATGGAGTGTTCTTTATGATGGGTGGAGCTTATACTTTAGCTCAGAATGGTCATGTCCGAGGAGATATGATATATCACAGTTTGCCCGTCAAGACACAAGCAATTTTAGATTTAATTCTCTATTTATTATTTTTTTTACCAGGAGTATTAGCCTTAGTATGGTCTGGATTTGACTATGCTGCGGACTCTTGGAGCATTATGGAAAAATCCAGCACGACAACTGCATCTACTCCCATATATCTGTTTAAAAGTTTTATTCCCCTAGCAGGTATTTTATTGCTACTACAAGGAATAGCCGAAGTAGTTAGATGTATTCAAGCCTTGCAAACTGGGGTATGGCCTGACCGCCTTGTGGATGTGGAAGAAACTGAAGTCAAAACTGCTAAGGAGACAAATAGATGAGTCAGGAAATCTTAGGTCTATTAATGCTCCCTAGTTTAGTACTGGCAATTTTTCTGGGTTTTCCTACTGCCTTTACCTTGATGGGATTAGGAGTAATTTTTGGCTATATTGGCAATGGCAATATGGTCTTCTATTTATTAGTACAAAGAACCTATAGCACCATGAGTAATGAGGTTTTAATCTCCATTCCTCTATTTATCTTCATGGGATATATTATTGAGCGAGCAGGAATTCTCGATGATTTGTTTAAAAGTATTCAGTTAGCAATGGGCCCTATTCGGGGTTCTCTGGCTATTACTACACTGATTACTAGCACTATCTTTGCTACTGCTACGGGAATTATTGGGGCTGCTGTCACCTTAATGGGATTACTGGCTTTACCAGCCATGCTTCGTGCTAATTATGATGTCAAGTTATCTACGGGAATTATTGCTGCTGGCGGTACTTTAGGAATCTTAATTCCCCCCAGTATTTTATTAATTCTCTATGGAGCAACAGCAGGAGCATCTGTACCCAAACTTTATGCTGCTGCCTTCATTCCTGGCTTGTTACTTTCTTTCTCTTACTTAGCTTATATTCTGATTCGAGTTAACCTCAATCCTAAACTTGCTCCACCTTTACCTGAACATGAGCGTAACAGACCTTTAGCAGAAATCTTCTTAATGCTCTTAAAATCATTTGTGCCGATAGTTGCTTTGATTATGTCGGTTTTAGGGGCAATTTTATTTGGAGTTGCCACTCCGACTGAAGCTGCTGCAGTAGGTGCAGTGGGTGGATTAGTCTTAGCAGCTATCAATCGACGATTAACTCTTCAGGGTCTTAAGGAATCGGTCTTTCTGACTATGCGTTCTTCGGCAATGGTGTGCTGGTTATTTGTTGGTTCTGCTATCTTTTCTGCTGTATTTGGTTTATTGGGTGGTGATAAATTGATTGAGCAGTTTGTTGTGGGTTTAAATTTGCCACCTACTTTATTTTTAATTTTGGTACTATTCATTATTTTTCTCTTAGGTTGGCCTCTAGAGTGGACAGAAATTATTGTGATCTTTGTACCTATTTTTCTCCCTCTTCTGGAACAGTTTTCTATTGACCCTCTGCTTTTTGGTATTTTGGTTGCTCTGAATCTGCAAACTGCTTTTCTGTCTCCCCCTGTAGCTATGTCAGCTTTTTATCTCAAAGGAGTAGCACCTAAACATATATCTATTAACCAAATTTTTGCAGGAATGTATCCTTATATGGCTCTGCAAATCGCAGTTATGTTTTTAGTTTTGCTTTTCCCTGATTTAGTTTACTTTTTGCCCAACCTAATTTTTCAACAATAATAAGTAGATCGATCTAATTGTTGCTAGGATGGGTAGCGATCGCTGCCTATCTATATTTTTATAAATGAACTTATTTCCAGACGAGTCTAATGGTGTAAGATTTCAAAGTAACGAAAATAACTAATAACAAGATGTTTCTGCACAAAATCCGTTACATAGTCTTGTCTCCTCCTACCTACATTCGATAGGGTAGGAAAATCAAAGCTTGTAAAAATACATCCCTTTGGCTAGTTTCAGTATTTTTTTGCCTTGGGGTTAATATCTGTGTGCTTTCATCCTGCCCTAAAAACAGACCGTTATTGACGTAAAAAAAGGGTGGATTTTCAATGAAAACTCATGGTAACGTCCATAAGGGCGATCGCTTGGGATTGCTAATGGTCATTTTTGCAGCAATCCTCTGGGGAACAGTAGGTGTAGTGGTTCAAACTATTTACGCAGAATCTGCTACAAATCCCCTCTCTATTGGCTTCTTTCGACTGGCTATTTCTGTACCTTGGCTATTTCTTACCTGTGTGCGTACTCTAGGATGGCAAATGTTTCAAATAACCAAACGGGATTTAGCATTGATGGTGCTAACTGGAGTGATGACTGCATTTTTCCAAGTTTGCTACTTTGCATCTATTAACTACATTGGAGTGGCTGCTGCTACACTAATCACACTTTGTACTGCACCTATTTGGGTTGCTTTACTAGCTTCACTACTACTGCATGAAAGATTTACACGAGTAATTTTCTTAGCTCTTATTTGTGCGGTGGGAGGAACAATATTGTTAGTTGATGTTCAAACTGGACAGATCGATATACGATCGCACACTGTTTTTGGTGTGTTTTTAGCTCTAGGTTCAGCACTAGGCTATTCCTCGTTCACCCTATGTAGTCGATTTTTGGCAAGACGAAATCATCCACTCCAATCTCTCACGGTTGGATTGTTTGCAGGCGCAATATTTCTTTTGGCGATCGCTTTAAGCTCTGGATTGGTGATTCAATATTCTTTAGTCAGTTGGATAGCTCTGTTGTATTTAGGTATTGTTACAACTGCCTTGGGGTACTTGCTGTATTTTAGTGGGATGCGTCATACTCCTGCTACTGTTGCCAGTATTGCTACCTTGCTTGAACCGTTAACCTCAACCATATTGGCATGGTGGTTATTGGCTGAAAAATTAGGTTCTTCAGGTATTGTGGGAGGTATATTGTTGTTAATGGCGATCGGCATACTTTACTGGGAAAACCTTCGTTGTAATCACCGTAATTCTGAGAGAAGTTAAAAGACTCAAATAAAGTTAGGATAATGTAAAAATTAGGTTGAAGCGGGCAGAAACTCTGTCCGTCTTTTCTAATATTTGTCATCTCAAAAACATTCTTTTTATTTTTGTAATCTGTAAATAGAGGTTGCTGGAAAACTTTGAAACATTGAGCTAAAGAACGTTACAGAGATTATGGCACGACCCAAAAATTAGGTTGAGGGGGCGCAAAAGCCCTAAAATTGGTGAAACCCCCTTGCACTTATCTGAACTAGAAC
>JASJDI010000162.1 GCA_030065155.1 Xenococcaceae cyanobacterium MO_188.B29 | reverse complement strand
AATATCTACGCCATTATTGGTTAAGATATCGATTAATTGTGGATCGTTGGGCAAGTTAACTAAGATGGAAGCACCTTCTTGATCTGTAACTAATGCCTTAGTGCGATCGGCACTCAGTTTAACGTTTTCTACTGCGCCTCTGTTGACTTCATCAATTAGCTTGCTATATTTCCAAGTCTGTCTACTGGGCGGTTGTTGGTCTAAGAATGCTGTTCCTAGAGCTACAACGACTATAGCAAGGAGTACGTATAGTCCCGCATTCCGCCATTTTTTATTACCATTTTTGCTCACGCTGATAGTCTCCTAAAATTGAGGAATAGAGAGTGTTTATTAGCTGGTTTTTTTATTGTAGGTGAAGGTACTTTAATCAAAGGGGTATACCTACTCATATTATCTTTATTAACTTATGTTAACGTTTCTCAGGAAAATATTGACTAAAAATTGTTTTATTATCCTAAATTAACCAGTATTCATTTTTATTTTAATCGTTAGAATCTAATTGCGCGATCGCAGCGATCCTTAGAATTACTCTTTACAGATCTAAGAACTTTATCTAAAGTATGCGCTTGGTAGAAAATTCTGTTAACGTAACAAGATATTATCAGGATATGATGTTGTCGGATCTCGATCAATAAAAATGCTTATTACCCATGTGTCTGAATACACTAGCAATCTTATTTGATTGATGAGCAATTCTGATGTCTCCAGTCTTTAACTATTAGTTAGTTATTGTTCGTTAATTTCTCAGTATAATCCCAGATTGCTAGGCTATGGTAGACCAGACCTTAACTCAAATAACAAGACAAAGCAGCATAATAACTTTTTATGTACATAAATCAATCAAACTTTATGACAATATTAAAATTAGTTAAGCAGATTTAGTAAGACTTATGAGTCTCAAGCAAGGGGAAATAGTAGGAAGGTACTACAGAATAATCGATAAATTAGGAGAAGGAGGATTTGCAAAAACCTATCTGGCTGAAGATTTAGGAAAGTTGACTAAACCTCCCTGTGTTGTTAAAGAAATAAAACCTTCAGAACACTTTCAACCAGAGGAAATCCAAAAGCGGTTTGAAACAGAAGCCAGAACGTTAGAACTATTAGGTCAACACGAGCAAATACCTCATCTCGACAAATGTTTTCTGAATAATAATAAATTTTATTTAATCCAAGAATACATATTTGGTCGTAGTCTCAGTGAAGAAATTGTTCCAGGCAAGAAATTAAGTGAAGAAGAAGTTATTAAACTCTTGCAAGAAATTCTCGAAATTTTGCAATTTGTTCACAGTAATAACGTTATTCACCGGGATATTAAACCTTCTAATCTTATTCGTCGAGTAGATGGCAAGATTTTTTTAATCGATTTTGGTGCAGTCAAAGAAATTACTACCCTTGTAATTACAGAATCTGGAAAAATCAATCCTACTATTGCCATTGGTACACCAGGTTACATAGCTCCTGAACAAGGACATGGTAATCCGCGACCCAATAGTGATATATATTCTGTAGGTATAATTGGTATTCAAGCACTGACAGGGTTAGACCCTAATAATTTCCCCTCAGATCCACAAACCAGTGAAAAAATCTGGAATTATTCAGTATCAGATCAAGAAACAGTTCAGGTAAGTCCTGGTTTAGAACGTATCCTCAATAAAATGGTACGTTATGACTTTAAACAACGTTATCAATCAGTAACAGAAGTATTAATAGACTTAAAGAGTTTAACTAAACCTGCCCAAACGAATATCTATAACTCACTATATAGTTCCTTACTCAAGAAACAATCCGAGCTACCGATGTGGATTTCAGGAGTAGCTTTATTAGGAGTTATGGGTGGTTTAATCTTAGGGATAAGTACACTAGTAACCCAAATGGCCTTAACCGAGTTAAACTTGACCAGGAAAAACCCCCGAAATGGGAATGGTACAGAAAAAATCGTTCTGGAAGAACAAAGAGTATATGACTCTCTTAGTGAAGGGGAAGAGATTTTAGATACAAACTCCATAACCCCTCAAAAAGAAAGGGGAGCTAGACTATACGCAGAAGGGAGATATCGAGAAGCCCTCGCTGCTTGGCAAAATTCTTGGGCGCAAGAAAAGAAAAAAGACCCAGAAACTCTAATCTATTTAAATAATGCCTTTTTAGAAGCTCAAAATGCTGAATACTATACTGTTGCTGTAGTTGCGCCAATCAATTCTAAGCCTGGGACAGATGTAAAAAATGCAGATGTGGCTAGAGAGATTATGCGAGGAGTGGCTCAAGCACAAACAGAAATTAATTTAAATTTGGCAAATGGTTGGGAAGAGTTACCTGGAGATAATTTTTTAAAGAAGAAAACAATTAATCAAAAAGGACTTAAAGTTGTTATTGCCGATGATCTAAATATTGCTCAAGAAGCTCAACAAAGAGCAAAAGATCTAGTTAAACAAAAAGATATCCTGGCTGTTATTGGTCACTATACCAGTGATATGACTCTAGCTACAGTTGATATTTATAATAAAAATCAACTAGCTTTGATATCTCCTGGTAGTACCACAGAAGACCTAACCAAAGAGCCTAGAGAGTATTTTTTTCGGACTGTTCCCAATATCAGTACCAAAGCTGAATATTTAGCTATTTACTTAATTGGTCAAGGACAGAAGCAAGCAGCAGTTTTTTACAATCCTAATAGCACTTATACTAGATCTTTCTGGGAAGAATTTACCCAAATTTTTCAAGAGCAAGGGGGTAATATAGTTGCCTATGATGATTTTTCCCAACCTGGCTTTGATGTCAAAAAAGCCATTGATAAAGTAGGAAATAGCTCAAATACAGCTATTGTTTTACTCCCTGATACTCAGATGACTCACGCCTTATCTAATTCGGTAGAGGTTATTAGAGCAAATCAAGGTCGTCATTGGATTGCAGGAGGATGGGCTTTATATAGCCCTAGAATTCTAGAACTTGGCAAACTAGAGATATTTGATAAATTTGTTATTTCTGTACCTTGGCATCGTTTGAGTAGTCCTAATACAGAATTTACTCGCAATAGTTACCAATTATGGAAAGGACTTGTTAGTCCTGGTACTGCTTTATCTTATGATGCTACCCGTGCAGCAATTAAAGCTTTAGAAGAACATAATAAACCAACTCGCAAAAATATAGGAAAGACTTTAGCGAACCCCAATTTTGTTGCCGAAGGAGCTACAGGAAAAATTCAGTTTAATGAGTATGGCGATCGCCATGACCCTCCTGTAGTCTTAGTAGAAGTGATATCCTGTTCCAATCAACAGTATGGTTTAGCCTTTGTTCCTGTTGATAATGCTACCTGTGAAAGATAATCACAAATTAAATCCTTGACTTTTACTAGCATTCTCTTTTAGGTTTCTAGGATAGATCGATCGCTTTTCTTAGAAACAAATGTCTAGTAGCAACTTCTCTGAACCGTCTCCGACTATTAGCCCTAAACGCAATCTAGGAATACTTAATGTTTTTCGTCTTGGGTTATTTAACCTGGGATTGGGATTAATGGCTGTATTAACTTTAGCCGTGCTTAATCGGGTAATGATTAGTGAATTGGGTATTCCTGCTACCATTACGGCTGGAGTTTTAGCAATTGCTCAATTTGTTGCTCCTGCCAGAATTTGGTTTGGACAATTATCTGACTCTAAACCCCTATTTGGACTCCATCGTACTGGTTATGTACGGATAGGAACAGTTATTTTTGGTGTAGCCGTATTTTTGGCAGTACAAGCAGTTTGGCAACTAGGCAGTATTGTTAGAGCCAATGAGGGATGGTTGTGGAATGAACAAACTATAGGCTGGACTGCCATGCTGGCATTGATTATGGCAGTTTATGGTTTAGCGGTTAGTTCTAGTTCTACCCCCTTTACTGCTTTACTCGTAGATATTTCTGAAGAAGAAAATCGCTCCAAACTCGTCTCAGTAGTCTGGTCGATGTTGATGGTAGGAATTGTTATTGGTGGGATTAGTGGCAGTATTGTACTCAAGAATATTAATCCTGGAGGGGTAGAAGCTGGACAAATTCCCCTAGCTAATTTGCAAGCACCGATAGATTCTGTTTTTTCTTTTGTACCTTTTGTAGTGATTGCTTTAGCCTTAACTGCTACTTGGGGTATAGAAAGAAAATATTCTCGTTTCTCCTCTCGTTCTATTTCTGCCAATAGAGAAGACAGTATCAGTTTTGGTAGAGCATTTAAAATCCTGACGGCTAGTAGACAAACGGGGATCTTTTTCTCTTTCTTATGTTTGTTGACTATTGGTTTATTTATGCAAGAGGCAGTATTAGAGCCTTACGGTGGAGAAGTTTTTGGTATGTCGATCGCCGAGAGTACTCAACTAAATTCTTTCTGGGGTATTGGTATTCTTCTTGGTTATAGCACTACGGGATTTTTAATTGCTCCCCGTTTGGGTAAAAAATTAACTACTAAAGTTGGTTGTCTGTTGGTTGCTGTGTGTTTTATTTTGATTATTTTTGCAGGGTTTGCCCCAGCAGAAATGATGACTTTTGATCTCAGCGATACAGTTCTCAACCAAGTTATTGTTATTTCTGCACAGATGTTACTTCAGTTCACCATGATTTTATTTGGTATGGCAGCAGGAATGGCTACCATTGGGGGGATCAGTTTAATGCTCGATCTTACCGCAGCCGAAACCGCAGGTACTTTTATTGGTGCATGGGGACTAGCTCAAGCTGTTTCAAGAGCTTTAGCTACTGTAGCTGGAGGAATTATTTTAGATATTGGTAGAGCTCTTTTCACTACCCCTGTTTTAGCCTATGGTCTAGTTTTCGCTCTTCAAGCTGTAGGTATGCTCCTGTCTATTTTTATTCTTAATCAAGTAGATGTGCAAGAATTTAAAGATACTACAGGAAAAGCGATCGCCACTGTGATGGAGGGAGATTTAGACGGTTAAAAGGTGAAAGTTTTATTTGAATTTACTCAAGCCTTATTTGAGCGAAAATTAATGCCAACAGCAGCTAAAGTAGCATTAGTTGTTGGTACAGTTTTATTTATAATCAATCATGGTTCAGCTTTATTAGAAGGTAACATGACCGAGAGGGATGACGAGGTTGCCTCGTCATAGCCAATCGAGGTGTTGACAAAACGGCGGTGGATTTCTGGGTTTCTTACTTATCTAGTTCCTTATGCTGTTAACATTCATGGACAATATATTAGTCAGCCTTCAAAACAAAAAGATAAAATGAGGTAATTTCGTTCTTACTTCATTCCCATCCTAAGAATACCAATTAAAATAGGCGCAAACCCTTGAAAAAACATAAAAATAACATAGGTAATCTTACAGTGAAAAGGAGTAAGGAGACAAAATCAATTCTCCTATGATTTTTATCTAATTATTACCTTTAAATCAGTCAAAAATAATCAACAATACAGTAATATTTAATTTTTTAGGATATTGAAATGATTCGTGTATTGGTAGCAGATGACCAAAATTTAATTAGACAAGCATTACAGATATATTTAGAAAATGAAGGTGATATTCAAGTTATTGTCAGTGTTGATAGTGGGATAAGAGCGATCGAAGAAATAGAAAAGCATCATCCTGATGTAGCAGTTATCGACTTAGAAATGCCTGGTATAGATGGCTTGACGACAATTAAAATTATTCGTCAGCGTTTTCCGCAAACTAAAGTATTGGTACTCAGTTCCCATGATAGCCAAGACTGTGTTAATCAGGCTTTACAAGCAGGAGCAAATGGATATATGCTCAAGAATAGTTCTGCTGAAGAACTAGCTACTGTTATTCGTTCTGTTGCTCAGGGGTATTTTCAATTGGCACCAGGATTATATGAAAAAATATCCAAAAATCTGAATTCTAGTAGCACTGAAGATATTGGATATCTAGAACAAGATTTGACAGAAAAAATAGAAGATATTCAGGCAGAGTTCAATCAAATTGTTGACTCAGAGAATAAAAAACTACGCGAAGAAATTGTTAGTAAAATAGACGCAGAAACTAGCAAGATAAGAAACGAAATGTTGCTAGATATCGATGTTAATTTGAATGACATTAAAGCAGAAGTGGAACAAGGATTAAGAGTATTCCAACAAAAAGTATTTCAACAAATGCAAGATGAATGGAATTCTTTTAGGGGTCACATAGAAAGTCAGGGTTTAAGTAGTTTAAATAATAGCTTACAAGAACAAAAAATGATTCGAGTACAGTTGATGCAACTGCGAGAATCTTATCAGCAACTAGAAAACAAGCTAGGAACTTTATATAAAGTTTTTTTAATATCTCTACTTGCCATTATTGTGATGTTTCTGATCATTAGTTTTTAGTTTTAACAATAAAGATCAAGCAGTTCAGGAGTTAACAGAAGTTCAGAATAATTAATAATTCTGATAACTCAAAACTGTTAAGCACCCAAACAAAATCAACTATATATTAAACTTCTTCTTTCCCTTTTAACTCTTGAGTGTTCTCCTTTTTCCCTCCTCCACCAAGAAGTTAATTTTGTACGACTACTTAACTGAGATCGCTGCCTAAAATAAATAGACTTAAGAGAGTTCCACTGTTTAAAAGACTATGAAGTAGCATAGGCGCAAAAAGATTACGCGATCGAGTGTAAACAAATCCTAAAACAATTCCTAAAGTAGCTAAGGGTAAGACTTCAGAAAGGCTTAAATGTGCGATCGCAAAAATAAAACCACTGATAATAATAGCACTCCACACTGGCACATAACGAGTTAAAGAAGACAAGAGAAAACCTCGGAACAGAATTTCTTCAAAGATAGGTGCAGCAATAGAAGCAGTAATAAAAAATATAGCAAGTGCCACTTTATCTTGTGCCTGAAGAGCCAAAAATAACAACGGATTACTACCACCTTGTCCCTGCCATATTTGTTGATTAATTAGAGATACCAATAAAACCAAAGGTAAAGCAACTAAATAACCACCAAATCCCCACACAAACCAGTTACTAGAAAATTTAAAATTAAACCAATTTTCAGGTAAAGGCAGAAAAGATTTTATGGATAAATAGAGGACAGTAATTCCGCCTATAGACATCAGAATGTAAGTAGCTAGAACATAGAAAGCTTTAGCTCGTAAACCATAATTAGCTGGATTCAAACCCGATATACTTAGAATAAAAGGAAGTACCAAAAAAGGAAGTACAAATTGTCCAATAAAGAAAAACCCAACAATTAAAACTTGCCAAATAGTTTCCCAACCCCAAGGAGTTGTCCAAGCAATATTACTATTAGTTGCTAATATTGCTCTCTCTTTTTTCCAAAACCATTGAACAAGTAAAACAATTAATAAAATAAATCCGGTAATTGATCCCACAAAGGGAATACTACTAATTAAAGCTAATTTAACCAGAGCTTTTTCAGCTAATTCTTGTTCTTTTTGCTCTAATTGAGATAGCTCGGCTGGTCGATTTTCTACTCGATAAAATTGCTTTAAAACTCTATTACGAAGCCAACCATCCAAATTACTATTGATAATTGATTCTGCTTGAGGCGTAACTGGAAGTAATTCAGTCCACAAACTTTTAAGTACTATTGCTGTTTGAACAAATTTATCTTGAGAGTTATCTACTTGTTTAATAAGTTTATCCCAAGTGGATATTGCTTTATCCACATCGCCTTGGGCAGCATTGAGAACGCCAATTTTTAGGTCTAATTCATGAATAAAACTATCAATTTCAGCAATTTCTTTGGTTAATCCTTGTTGTTGTAGAGCAATATTCTTGTTGGTTGGAGAATCAGCAATAACATCTACATTAGAGCTATCAATATTTTCCTGAGAAGAAAGTTTATCTAGCTGTGCTTGAAAATTAGCACGACTAACCTTTGCTTGTTGACGAGCTTTTTGATATTGTTTTTCTGCTGCTACTAGTGGTTCTTTCCCTACTATAGAATCGATCGTACTTTGTAAATTAGCCTGTTCTTCTCCAAAAGAAAATTCAGTTACATGAAGTACTAAATTAGTCTGATATAGTTCTAAGCGACTTTGAATCTGAGGTTGAGACAAGCTATTTCCCAGAGATGATAAAACTTGGACGATCGCTAAAACAGTTAACAAGGCTAGAATTAACCTTTTTATAAGCATTTATCCTCCCTAGGCAATTTTGTAGATATATTTAAACATTACTAAACATTATCCCATCTCTCCCATCTTCCTATTGCCTCAATATTTAAAATTTGACTACAATCTTACTACTTACTGCTTCTCAGGGCATTTGATGTTATCATCCAATGTGGATTATGGCTAAAGTAATCAACTATTACTCTGAAACACAAGGAGGCTTAGAAGATTGGCTACTCGCGTTATTATTGTGCGTCATGGACAAAGCAATTACAATGCTAAAAAAATAATTCAGGGTCGTTGCGATGAGTCAGTCTTAACGGAGAAAGGGATTGCTGACGCAAAAGTAGTTGGTAATACTCTCAGTAATGTCAAAATTGATGCTTTTTATTGTAGTCCTCTGCAACGGGCAAAACAAACTGCAGAAATTATTAATTCTCATCTCAGTAGCTCTCTTTCTCTGCAACCCACCAACAAATTAATGGAAGTTGATTTACCTCTGTGGGAAAAAAAGCAAAAACAAGAGGTGGCAGAACAATACGCTCAAGATTATCGTCAATGGAAAGAAAATCCCCATCAATTTAAGATGGTTTTGCCAGGAGGAAGAGAACACTATCCAGTGCTTTCTCTCTATGAACAAGCACAACAGTTTTGGCAAGAAATCATTCCGCAACACCAAGGGCAAACAGTTCTAATTACTGCTCACAATGGTATCAATCGTTGCTTAATTATGAGTGCTATTGGTATTCCTCCAGAACGTTATCATTCTATTCAGCAGTCTAATTGCAATATAAATATATTGAATTTTACTGGCGGTTATGGTGAATCAGTACAGCTAGAATCTCTCAATCAAACATCTCATTTAGGTATTCCTATCCCTTCTATCCGTAACCCTCATCAAGGACCTCGTTTACTACTAGTCCGTCATGGAGAGACACAGTGGAATAGAGAATCCAGATTTCAGGGGATTAAAGATATTCCACTCAATGAGAATGGCAAGGCACAAGGAAGAAAAGCTGCAGAATTTCTTAAAAATGTAGAAATAAATTTTGCTGTAACTAGTTCAATGTTACGCCCTAAAGAAACAGCAGAGTTAATTCTAGAACACCATCCCGATGTTACCCTAGAATCTAATCCTCAACTTCAAGAAATTTGTCATGGTTTGTGGGAAGGAAAACTAGAAGCGGAGATTGAATCAGAGTTTCCTGGTTTATTAACTCAGTGGAAAGAAGCCCCAGAAACTGTTCAAATGCCAGAAGGAGAAAACTTACAACAAGTTTGGGATCGAGCGATCGCAGCTTGGCATAAAATTGTCAAAGCTTATAATCACCCTAACTCTCCCCAGACTGGTATTGTCGTAGCTCACGATGCTATTAACAAAGTTATTATCTGCTATCTCCTGGGTTTAAAACCAGATAATTTCTGGAATATTAAACAAGGTAATGGTGCAGTCAGTGTTATTGATTATCCTCAAGGTGCAAAAGGTAAACCCGTTTTACAAGCAATAAATATTACCACTCATTTAAGTGGAGGAATTTTAGATCGAACTGCTGCGGGAGCTTTGTAATACCTAGATCTCTACCTACAAAAAATCTAATACACTCTAGGCACAAAATTTTGTGTCTCTATAGGAGGACGATGAGATTCTGGTACTTTTTGTCTTGGTGGCAACTTAAAAGGTTTAGGAGTCAAATCCTCATAATCTATCATACTGAGAAGATGACTAATACAGTTTAAGCGAGCGCGTTTTTTATTATCCGCTTCCACCACATACCAAGGACATTCAGGAATATCAGTAGAAGCGAACATATCATCTTTAGCCTTAGAATATTCCATCCATTTTTCCCGTGATTTTAAATCGATATCACTTAGCTTCCATCGTTTAGTGGGATCGTCAATTCTGGCTTGAAAACGTTTTTCTTGTTCTTTGTCACTGACTGAGAACCAATATTTAATCAGAATAATACCCGATCGAATGAGCATACATTCAAATTGGGGACAGGAACGCAGAAATTCTTTATATTCTTCATAACTACAAAAACCCATTACCCTTTCTACTACAGCCCGATTGTACCAACTGCGATCGAACAGAACCATTTCTCCTGCTGCGGGAAGATGGGCAACATATCTTTGAAAATACCATTGCGTTTTTTCGCGATCGCTCGGTGTTCCTAAAGCTACAATTCGGCACACACGAGGATTGAGACATTCGGTAATCCGATTGATTGTACCTCCTTTTCCTGCTGCGTCTCGCCCCTCGAAAATTACGACAACTTTTAAATGCTTATGTTTAATCCATTCCTGTAGCTTGACTAACTCGATATGTAGTTTAGCTAGCTCTTTTTCGTAAAATTTGTTATCGAGTTTTTTGTGCTTTTTGTCTTTTTTCTTTTGGGCTTCTGGTTCTAATTTTTCTTTGGGCATAATTTCCACTAGGGTTCAGAGGAATAATCTGTAAAAATGCTTAATTATTAACTACTGTAGCGATTAGCTTAGTTTACTTGAATATTTTTAGTAATCTCTTTAAATTCATCCAGTCAAATAGAGACAATATATAAGAATAATATTCTAGAAATATAAAAGACATCTCTTGCCAAAATAAATTGTAACGAAATCAGTAACTCACTACTCCCTACTCCCTACTTGCCTCAACCAGGGTTTTTGAAACTTAAGCACGAGCTCTAATGATTCGGTAATCCCTATCCCTATTCAGGCAGGAGAGTAGATTAAAATCGAAAATATACAATCTAAGTAATCATAATTAATTTAGACTTCAGTTAAAGAATTTCATGAGTAATTCAAGTAACTTTAGACAAGCAATGGCAGAGGTTAGAGGTAAAGCTCTAGTTGGACCTGAGGTAATTGCTAACGCTCTACCCTATCTCGGTGGAGGTTTAGTTTTAACTGCGGTAGGTACTTATGGTGGTTTAGGGATCATCAACTCTCGCCCAGACTTATTCATGCCTACTTTTTGGGTAGCACTCATTGCTGAGTTCGCCCTCTTTTTCGTTGCCCGTGGCATTGCCGAAAAAGGAAATAATAATACGGCTCTTCCTCTTTTGGCTCTTTATAGTCTTTTATCTGGCTATACTCTGAGTGGCTTAGTATTTGTCGCTTTGGGTACTGCGGGAGTAGGCATCCAAGGAGTGGGTATTGCTGCTCTTGGTTGTGGTGCTACCTTTATTGTTGGTCGCAACATTGGCTCTAATCTATCTGACGAAGATGGTCTTGCTTTAACCCAGACTATTCGTTTAGGTATTACAGCCTTATTAGTTGTGCTTGTGGGTCAATTGCTATTTAGTCTTTTTGGCGTATATACTCCTAGCTGGCTAGAAATTGCTATTTCTGGACTCGGTGTACTGTTATTTGCTGGTTCGGCGGTAGTAGATTTTTATATTTTGCCAAGAGCATATCGCAATGATCAGTATTTGCCTGCTGCTCTTTCGATGTATCTAACCTATATCAATTTATTTGTGTTTATTTTGCGCTTGCTTATTGCTATTAATGGCAGAGACTAGTTTAGTAATTGCAGAATAAAATTAGCTTTTAGGGTGAGTAACCTCACCCTAAATATTTAAAAAGACCGCTCGCAGTTTTACAAGATCAATTACAATTATCAAGTAAAGAAATGTAAAACATCTTAAGAAATAATATAAACCTACTCATGAGCGACCTTCAACCTACAACTACTCCCAAATTAGCAGAACCAAAGTTTGGCTTTAATGACTATGCTGAGCGTTTAAATGGTCGAGCAGCAATGATTGGTTTTCTTTTGACTGTTGCGATCGAATATGTCACAGGACAGGGCTTATTAGCTTGGCTCGGTTTACAGTAATTTTAACTGTACTCTAAGAGGTAATTGGTGATATATAATACTTACACCAATTACTCTTTTGTTCAATTATTTACCATTCAATTTTTCTATACATATACAATAAGAGTGTGTGTGGTTAGCTAAAAATAATCCTAATCTTGTTAAGATTATGCAGCAGCCAAACTAAACTTTATTTTTGAATAGAGCAACCGAATGAACGCTTTATTTTTCAACTTGTTCAAAAAAACTTATCGGAAAGAATCTGTCTCAAGCTTTATCCTCATATTGGGGGCAGTTGATGCGGTAATAGGTGGTGTTGGTGAACGCTGGACTTTAATGTCTTTTGGTTTATTGATGGTAATGGCTTCAGCATTATTACGGTGGTATAAATTACAAAAAGCAGAAGCTGTAGTAAGTACCAAATCTCCTAGATATTTTTTACCTCCTAGTCCCTCTAGTCCTCCCTTACCTTTATTAAAGAAAAAGAAACCACATCAGTGAGGGGAGATAAACGAGTCTTTTGCTCCTTTCCAAGGATGATAAGAGAAGGATATCAGCTTATAAATAGTAAATAGTATTTAATTGACTATTTTCCTCTCTAGTATGATTTATGCACCGATAGGTTATTTGGATACTCTTACCTATAAAGATCGAATCTCCAGATTGGAGTCTGTGTAATAATTTCTTAGTTCCATTGATAATGATGCCATTTCGACTTCTTTTTTCTTGACCTTTTCCATCAATAATCCAATAAGCACAACTCTCATCTTTTTGTTCCTTATTGGTCAATTTTAACCAAGCAATTGTAGCGTGATAGCGAGAAACGTGTCGATCTTGAATTACTAAATCATTACTTGGATGACGACCAATCGAAAACACAGCACTATTGAGGGGAAATGTTTTTCTATACTCAGCCAATTCCGCAATTAAAATAGGTCTTCCTATTGATAAATCAACTTGATTTCTGGAGGCAAGTATAAGCTTAGGTTGAACATCCATAGAAGAATTTAGTCTTCACTCTCAAAGAGACATTAGATTCTTGATTATCGACTCTAGTCTAACGGTATAGCCCTCATTTGGCATCATCAGGATTTCAGATCAGTGGTTTCAAAATTGTCCTGCAAAACCGACTTTTCCTGCCTCCGATTAAACAGTGTCACTTCATGATAAAGAAAATCTGACGCTTGTAAGCTTCCCTAACTCTGAACTAAAGTAATAACACCGATCGCAATTAATTTGATTCTGGGAAATCTGTAGTTGTAGCCATACACTTATAGATAACCAGAAGTGAATCACTTAAGCCGAACAATCCCGATTCTATCTACTTTTATTCATAGTACTAGTTATGATGATGCGTGCGATCGCATTCAGTACTGGGTAAATAATAATATTTCTTGCTATGTGATCGCTGCTAATGTTCATGTAGTGATGATGGCACATTGGCACAAGGCTTATCAAAAGATTTTAAATAACTCTGCGCTAGTTACTCCAGATGGTATGCCTTTAGTCTGGGCAATGCAACTTTTCGGGGTCAAGAAACAAACTAGAGTATATGGCCCTGATTTAATGTTAGCTTGGTGCGATCGCGCTGCCCAGTTGAGTATTCCTATTTACTTGTATGGTGGCAAACCGAAAACCTTAGCTAGACTGGAACATAACCTTAGAGAACAATTTCCCCAATTAATCATTGCAGGGAATCATTCACCACCTTTCCGTCCTCTCACAGCTAAAGAAGAAGCAGAAGATATCGAGAGAATTCATTCTTCTGGGGCAAAAGTAGTGTTTGTTGGTTTGGGTTGTCCGAAACAAGAACAGTGGATGGCAAGATGTAAAGGAAAACTGCAAGCAGTAACGATCGGAGTAGGGGCAGCCTTTAGTTTTCATAGTGGAGAAATATCTCAAGCACCCCGTTGGATTATGAAATTGGGTTTTGAGTGGTTATATCGTTTTATCTGTGAACCAAGAAGATTATGGCGCAGATATGTAATTAATAATCCTCTATTTGTAATTTTATTGACACTACAGTTCTTGAAAATTAAATTAGACAGTTTTTCTGCGCTTGAGACCACCAAAATTATCTCTAGTTCTGGGGAACAATAGGATAAATTGACTCCAGTGACCTGAATTTATGGGTAGTTCTCAGAATAGCCCCTCTTCTAATACCAATATTAATAAACTTAGAGAACGAACAAAAAAGTTAATTCTCGATATTCGCGCACCTCATAAATTCAAGCTGTTGCATTTCGATAGCAAACATTGGGGTCGAACATTATTGTTATTACTAGGAGATATTTTCGCCTTAGCATCTGCCTGGCAAATAGCTAAAAGTTTCAATCAGTTTTATTCTCCTTTACCACCACAGTATATATGGTGGTCTTGGTTTGGCATTCCTAGTATCTTTTGGTTGTTTGCAGCGTTAATTCTCATCTTTTTTGCCTGTGGTGGTTTATATAAGTCTTCTGGTTATAGTCAAAATTATCTTTGTGCTGGTCAATTAGTAAGTTATGTTTATTTGTTTTCTCTAGTTTTAAACTACTTTTATGACCCTAAATTAGATTTACCGCGATCGCTTTTTTTTGTAGTTTGGTTTAGTAGTGTAGCTACAGTTATTGCTGGACGGTTATTAGTCACTCTTATTTTACGTCAGTTTGATTTTTTTCAAGGGAAAGTTGCTGTTTTTATTATTGCACCAGCTTTAGATTTAGGAAAATTAGTCAGAATACTGAGCAAAAATCCTCATTACCAAATAGTTGGTGCTGCTTTGGCAACAACAGCCAATACTCAAACAACTTTACAAATAATCCTTGATTCTGGTGCAACGGAAGTACTCGCAAAAGATTTACCTGAAACAAAGTTAGCCTCTACTCTCTATTGGCAACTAAGACGTTATAGCATTGCCCTAAGATTAATTCCTTCTAGTATTAAAATGCTTCATCGTCGTGGAGTATCAGAAATCTGGGGTGGTATACCAACTTTGCGGGTAGAAACTTCCCCCTTAGTAGGTTGGGATTATCGTTTCAAGCGTTGTATCGATTTCTTTGGCACTTTAATCGGTATTATTATACTTGCTCCCGTATTTTTGGGAATTGCGATCGCAATTAAACTATCTTCTCCTGGTAGTGTATTTTTTCGTCAAGCCAGAATTGGTTTACACGGAAAAGCTTTTCAGATGTGGAAGTTTAGGACAATGATTCCTAATGCTGCCAAAATACAAAGTAGTTTAGAAGCTAATAATCAAACCGCAGATGGGATTATGTTCAAAATTAGGCAAGATCCCCGCATTACACCTATCGGTCATTTTCTTCGCCGTACTAGTCTCGATGAACTACCTCAATTATTTAATGTTTTACTTGGTCAAATGAGCTTAGTAGGACCTCGTCCTTTACCTGTAAGAGATGTAGAACGTTTTGAATCTTGGCATCATATTCGTCATCAAGTCTTACCTGGTATTACTGGTTTATGGCAAATATCAGGACGGTCAGAAATTGAAAGTTTTGATGATGCTGCTCGTTTAGATTTGTATTACATCGATAATTGGTCGCTTAATTTAGATTTAGATATTTTGATTGAGACTGTAAGAATTGTCTTATTTGGAAAAGGAGCTTATTGATAACTGAGGTTACGCATTAGTATCTTTGGGCGTAAGTAATGAGTAATGAGTAATGAGTAATAAGTAATGATTTTCTTTGGATAAGGATTGATGTGATCGATTGACTCAGTCAAAAATTTTGGGCTATTTGTGATCCACTTTGATCTCAACAAACGTATTAATTACAAAGCTAACCAAGGAAAACATTATGAACTTAACAACAACAAAAAT
>JASJDI010000161.1 GCA_030065155.1 Xenococcaceae cyanobacterium MO_188.B29 | reverse complement strand
GCAGTAGATAACGAAACCGAAGCTGCGATCGCTCGTTCCTTAGAAAAGATTACCCAAAATAGAACTACTATTGCGATCGCTCATCGTCTTTCCACTATCCGCCATGCCGACCGTATCTATGTCTTAGAATTTGGTCAAATAGTAGAACAAGGTACTCACGAAGAATTGTTGGAGAACAATGGAGTCTATGCTAATTTGTGGAGGGTGCAAACAGGGGAATCAATTAATTTAAGCTAATAGTTGATGGTTGATAATTGACAGTCACCTAATGATTGATTGCTGCCTTCTGCCTTCTGAACTCCTGAACTCCTGAACTCCTGAACTCCTGACCTCCTTCCTTCTTTACCCAAATCCCAAAACATTCCGTAAATCTACTACCCTACCAATAACAGCCACCGCAGGAGCTTCAAAACCAGTTATTTTTACTTGCTCAACTATACTAGCCAAAGTACCCATCAACTCCGCTTGTTCTGGACGAGTACCCCAGCGAATAAGAGCGATCGGGGTTTGGGGGGCTAGACCTCCTGCCATAAGTTGAGGAATAATCTGGGGTAAGTTGTGAACTCCCATATAAATAACGACAGTCTCCGAACCAGAAGCGATCGCCTGCCAATTAACTTGGGGACGGTATTTCCCTGCTGCTTCATGTCCAGTGACAAAAGTTACAGAAGAACTATAACCACGATGAGTTACAGGAATACCTGCATAGGCGGGAGCAGCAATACCAGAAGTAATACCTGGTACTACTTCTACACTGACTCCAGCTTTGACTAAATCTTCCATTTCTTCTCCACCTCTGCCGAAGACAAAAGGATCTCCTCCTTTGAGCCTGACTACTACTGCGTTAGTCTCAGCTTTAGCGAGCAATAATTGAGTAGTTTCCGCTTGTAGTTTGGAGTGACGACCCCGACGTTTACCCGCATTAATTTTTTCGGCTCGATCGGAAATCATCCCTAAGATAGCTGGACTAACTAGGGCATCATAGACTACTACATCTGCGTGTTCTAGTAAAGTTTTACCTTTAAGAGTCATCAGTCCTGGGTCTCCTGGCCCTGCACCAACTAGATAAACTTTACCTACATAATTTGGGGACTGACTCATTTAGTTAACACCTCAATAATTAAATTAGCTAATTCTTCTGTTTCGCCTAAAGGTTTTCCTAAAATTAATTGAGTTTTAGGAAAGACTTGTTGTAACTTGTTTACTTCAGTGGCGATCGCGTCGGTAATTCTGCCTGGAAACAGAAAATAAGGAATAATTTTAATTTTGTGTTTTTGCTTCGAGATTAAATTTTCTATTTGTGCTTGCAAACTACCGCTAACTGAGTAATAAGCAATACTTGCATTTAATTGATTTGCCAAGTTTTGTAGCCAAATGTTTCCTCGAGGATATCTTGTTCCATGAGCTAAAAGAATTTTGCCATCGTTTGCTGTGGGAGCAAACTGTTTATTCAAAATTGTCAGAGTTTGTGGATAACTACCCAGATATGGTAATAATTCGCTAGTCATTTCTTTAGCTAGAAACCTTTTAACTAGAGAGATTTCAGTAGGAATATCTTCACAGACATGAACTCCAGGATTTAAAAATAAAGGCAGAATTTTTAGATGTGTATAGCCAAATTTCTGAATAAAACTAGCATATTTTTCAATCTTTTTATGTAAAGGTATGGTAGTTAATTCTAAAGAGCCAGTACCAATCGATGGGATTTCCATATTACTTAGAAAATCTACTCTTTGAACATTCGAGTCAAAACAATTTCCAGTATAATTACGGATATTATTTGGGGTATCTGAACTATGTTGTTTTGAGTATTTTCCCTGAGTTAAGATGAACCTATCCGCTAATTCCCTATTTAGGATATATATTAATTTTGACAAGATTACTTGTCCACGTCGATCGCGACTGCCATGAAAAACCAAAAAATAGCCAGAAGACAAAGCTGAGTCCAAGGAGAATACAGTATTTATTGAATTAAATTATAATACCTAAAAAAATAATATCTTCTAGGTACTAAATTCTGTAGCTAATGATATACACCAGTCTCTAAAGTTATGAGATTACTTCTAATCACCAGGAACTAAAATACCGAACTGCAATTCTTAAGTACGAGAAACGCCATATGTTGACTTCTAATCATAAAGGCGAGAACATGATGAGGAATTCACGGAAATAATTATTTAAAATGCAATTTACTAATTCCTAACAAGAATATACTATGACAAATAATAAATATATCAACAACGGTTTGGGCGAATATCCCCCATCAAAAGGGCAACAAGAAGAATCTAGAGAAGCTATCGACATTAATTTTGCTTCATATTTAATTAAGGTTAAAAGACGTTGGAAACCTGCTTTAATAATCTTTTTGCTAACTTTGGGAGCTACAGCTTGTATGCTTCCTTTGCTCAAAAAAACCTATGAAGCTCAAGGAAAACTATTGTTCAAGCAGAATAGAGCTTCTTCCTTAACAGGAGTAGGAGAAGACCTAGGAACACTCAAACCTCTACTAAATAATCAAACACCTCTAAGTACGCAAATTCAGGTCATTACCTCTGACCCAGTATTGTTACAAACCATAGAAAAGCTACAGCTAGAAGACGAGGAAGGAAATCCTCTCAAAGCCGATATTTTAGAGAAGAAATTAGACCTAAAGCTGATTGGTGGTAGTGATGTAATTGAGATATCTTACAAAGACGAAGATCCAGCCATATCAGCAGCAGTGGTTAATACCCTCATGGATGTATATATTCAGGAGCAAATAAAAGGAAACCAAGCAGAGCCTGCTACTGCCAAAGAATTTATCAATAAACAACTACCACAAGTAGAATCAAGCGTTGCTAAGGCTGAGTCAGCTTTGAGAAGATTTAAAGAAGCTAATAATGTAGTCGATCTTCAAAAAGAGGCAGAATCTACTGTCCTACAAATTGCTAATCTTAATCGAGATATTGCTGGTTTGGCTGCTCAACTCCAAGGAACTATAGCTCAGTCTTCTACACTACAGGGACAACTTGGTATAAACTTACAGCAAGCGATCGCTCTTAATCAAGTAGGTAACTCTCCTGGAGTTCAAAGTATTCTCAATGAGTTAGGCGCAGTTGAAGCAGACTTAGCTAGAGAAAGACAAAGATTTCAAGACCAACATCCTAGTATCGTCAGCCTAGAAGCTAAAAAAGCAGACCTTAACAGCCGACTCAAACAAGAGATTAGACGAGGAGTAGGACAAGACTTAAATGTTTCTCAGGGCTTACTAAAAGGTAATAACAATAATCGAGAAAATCAACTAGAACAGTATATTACGATCGAGATTGAAAAGCTAAATCTACAAAAACAATTAGCTTCTCTCTATCAATCCCAACAAGTGCAATTATCTAGGGCTAGGGAACTGCCCAGACTAGAGACAGAAGAGCAAGATCTCCTCCGTCAAGTTAAAGCAGCCCAGGCTACTTACGAAACTCTACTGGGAAGCCTGCAAGAAGTACAATTGGCGGAAAATCAACAAACTGCCAACGCAGAAATTATTGAAAGAGCAGTGTTACCAGAAACAGGTAGCTCTGGAGGTACGATTTTATTGGCTTCTGGAGTTTTACTGGGATTATTGTTGTCTAATGTCTCAATTTTCTTACTAGAGATGCAAGACCGCACTCTCAGAACTGTTGCTGAAGTCAAAGAAAAATTCCCTCACAAAGTTTTAGGGGTTATTCCTCAAGAATCAGAAGAACAACAAGCTGGAGTCATAGTACAAAGAGAACCAGATTCTTTTACTAGCGAACTCTATCGCATGATTCAAGCCAATATGAAATTCATGGCTGCGGAAAATGCTCCTCAAGTCATGTTAACGACTAGTTCTTTACCAGAAGAAGGAAAATCAACCATAACTGCCAATTTAGCAGCAGCTATTGCTCAATTAGGTCGCCGAGTACTACTCATTGATGGTGACTTAAGAAAGCCATCACAACATCATATTTGGGGTCTTAGCAACCAATTTGGAGTTAAGGATGTAGTCGGCAAAACTCAAGATTTTCATACTGCTTTATATCAGCCCATGGCAAAATTAGATTTATTGACAGCAGGATCAATACAGTCTAATCCTTTATCCTTTTTAGATTCCCCAGAGATGAGTAGCTTAATTGTCAGAGCCAGACAAGAATATGACTTAATCTTGATTGATGCTCCTCCGTTACCAGTTACTGCCGATGTCTTAACCCTTTCTAAGCTAGTAGATGGAATTTTATTTATTAGTCGTCCAGGGGTAGTAGAGCGAGAAAGTGCTGAATTAGCCAATGAAACTCTCAATAACATTAACAAGCAAGTAATTGGTATGATTATTAACGGAGTTAAGCGCAAAGAGTTTGACAACTACTCTTACACTGCCAAGTATGGTAAACGCTACTTTAGCAAAAATAATTCTATTGCTGAGAGAAATGGAAATGTTAGCAAATCTAGCACTAGAGTTTAAATCTGAGATATTATAGGTCAACACAATCTATCGTCTATTTACCGAGGTAAAAACCTAGGCGAGAATAGGAATAGCAAAAAGTAAAAATCGATCGCCTTCATGAGTATACAACTGCGCGTTTATGTTCCAGAACATCCTCTTATTAAGCACTGGCTAGCTGTCGCTCGCGATGCCAATACACCTCCTGTTTTGTTTAAAAGCGCGATGACAGAATTAGGACGTTGGTTAACTTATGAGGCAACACGTACTTGGTTGCCAACCATGGAAACTAAAGTACAAACTCCTTTAACTGAATGTGATGCTACTTTAGTTAATCCAGAAGTGCCCATTGGGGTTATACCTATTCTCCGAGCAGGTTTAGCATTGCTTGATGGAGCGCAAACTATATTACCTATTGCTTCTACCTACCATTTAGGTTTAGTTCGCAATGAAGAAACTCTAGAAGTTAACTGTTATTTAAATAAGTTACCTGAGAAGTTTCATCCAGAGATCCGTGTCTTAATACTTGAACCCATGTTGGCAACAGGAGGATCGATTATGATGGCAATGAAAGAATTGACTAATCGAGGAGTAGATGCTGCTTTTATTAGAATTATTTCTGTAGTAGCTGCTCCTCCAGCTTTACAAAAATTAAGTGCGGAGTATCCTAATTTAAATATTTACACTGCGATAATTGATGAAGGCTTAAATAGTAAAGGATACATTGTTCCTGGGTTAGGAGATGCGGGCGATCGAGCTTTTGGTACTTAGTTTGACCAACTTGTAGCTAGTATCCATTATTCTTTAATCTAGAGAAAATGATGTTATAAATTTTATCAGGAAAAATATCGTTATGGGTCAACAAGATGGTTTTGGTAGCGGATTTGTAATTGGTTCTATTGTCGGCGGTGTTATCGGCGGAGTCTTAGGCACTGTACTAGCATCTTCTCGTCAAGAAAATAAGTCTGGGACAGAAGAACAATCTTTCATAGAGGCTGGTACACAAACAAAATTTACGACAGAAGAGAGTATTGAGGTTGCACGACACAGTTTAGAAGATAAAATTGCTCAGTTAAATTTGGCAATCGATGATGTCCGCCAACAATTAGGTTCAGTTAATGGTAGTAAAGAAGTTCAAGATTAACTTGAATAAGTAGGGTTTGCTGAAAAAATTGAAGGGAAGATATAACTTCTAAAATAGCATTCAACAATTGACAATGAACAATTGATAATGGACAATTTAGCTCAGTTTTCCTGAAATTAGAGTCTTTTGGAAATGCTTTAAATCTTCACAGACCAAAAATTTAAACTTATTCATGCTGAATAAGTTTAAAATCAAACGTCTGTACATTTTTTGACCCAGCTACTTGTTCGGGAAACTATGAATATTATATGAATATTATCAGTCTGAAAGATAGCTAACCTCTTCTGCTAACCATGGTGAGAGATCTCGGTTAATCAAATTTTGGCACTGAATAATATCTTCTCGATAAAGTTTAATTAAATACTGTCTAGCTGACTGGGAAATCGGTGGTTTTTCCAAGTTGTTATATTTGACTTGGTTTTTAATATTTTGCCGAAAGATATTAGGCAATAAAGGTTTAAACAAATCTTTAAGCAGATTAGGCTTCATCACAAAAGAATGAATCGTTCTATTTCTGGGTACTCCCGATCGATTAGGACGATAAGACATATCAGGAACAAATGTATTATCAATTTCTAAGAAGCGACAAATATCTTGAATTAAGGCTACAGGCTTTGTTTTAAAATCTTCGTATAGATAAACTTTGATCTGGCTGGGAGAGAACATTTCATAATAGCGTTGTAGTTGCGAGCCATAGTAGCCAACTTGAATATAATGCCAAAACCATTCCCAGTTATTTTCGATTCTGGTTGTTTCATCTTTTAATGCTGAGATAAAATCACTATGAGGCTCGCGATTGTCTCTGACTAGATGAAGGAAGTTTGCGTAGGCTCTTTCTACTGGATTACGCAAAATTACAATCAAACGAGTATTGGGAACATATTTTTTAATTTTTGGTGCTGCTTTGGGGAGATAAAGATAGGAAGGACAGGCTTCTCCTAAAGCTAATTCGTTAGTAACTTGCTCAAATTCGGCTTGATATGTTTCTAAATCAGTAATTGAGAAATTTTTAACCCCGTTATCCCCAGGCCCATTAAAATCGATAACTTCTCCTTCAAAAGCAAAAAAATTAGTTTCTTTGTTTGGTGTCATGTAAACTTGAGGATGCTGTTGCAAGTATTCATGCAAAGCAGTTGTTCCTGATTTTGCTGCTCCAATAATGAGGAAATTGGGCATAGTCATGGGATTAATCGTCCTGATTTTGTTGTTACTAAAGGGATATAGGCAGTATTTTCTTGGCTAATTCCCACTAATCTATATTGCCCAAAAATCAGAGTGATTTACTTCCATAAATGTACGTAATTTTTGTCAGTAAAATCTACTAAAACGATTGTGAATATTGAAGATTCAATTAATTATAAATACTAAATGTAAAATGTATAGCTTGCTCCTAAATTAATCAGCTTTAATAACTTGTTCATACAGTTGAGCAAGACTTGACCAAGTGTATTCTTGTTCGATCATTTCTCTGCCATTATGAGATAGTTTTGCTCTCAAGTCTGCATCGTTAAAAAGATTACTAATTGCCTCTACGTATTCATCTACTGTATTAGCCCTTAAAGCTCTTAAAGTAACTCGATCGCTATCTACTTCTATACCTTCTAAACCGCGATCGCTTCCCACTACAGGACAACCTGATGCCATGTATTCTAATGTTTTTATTTTCATCCCAAAACCTGTTCTTAAAGGGGCAACAGCGACAGTAGCCTGATGTAGATATTCGGCAATAGAAGGTACTCTTCCTGTTACCTCAATAGCGGAATTTTGTTGGGTTAAAGCTAGTACTTCTGCTGCAGGTTTAGAGCCTACTAAAGTCAGAGTAGCTTCAGGGAATTTTTGTTGTATTTGCGGAAATACTTCTCTAGCAAAAAAGCAAGCTGCATCGATATTAACAAAATAATCTAAACCCCCCACAAACACAATTTTGTATCCATTGGGATCTTGTGGACGATAGGGAAAGGTATGTAAATCCACTCCATTGGGGATTACTGTAATTTGTGCTTGGGGATTAAAAACTTTTATTTGTTGTTCATCTTCATCGGTAGTAACTACAACATGAGAAAATTTACGAGTCGATCGCTGTTCGTAACGACGTAATAGGGGTAGGTAAAAGCGATCGCGTAATTCGTTATCAGATGTTCTAGTTGCTAGTTGGTTTTTACAAGTACGATAAATGGAACTATGAATATCAATTATTGTCCGTATTTTATCACGCCATTCTGGTCTAATATAAACTTCATTTACACTATGTTCACAGGTAATTGCTTCAAATTGATTCTCTGCAACTGCTTTATCTATCCATTGTTGAATTTCTTGAGAATAAAGATAAAGAACATTAGGAGGTATTCCTGCCAACCAAAATTTACTAAAACGCTTTATTTTAGCAATCAAACCACTTTCAACTATAGTTGGACGAGGAAAAATAACTAATTTATCTATGTGGTTTTTTAAACTTTCTATATCTTCATCAGTTACATCTGTAGCTCTTTGAGTAACTAAAGTAACTTGATGACGTTGGGCAATAGGTTGTAATAAATTAAAAGTACGATTATGAGTTCCTCCCTTAGTTGGTGGATAAGGAAAGGTTGAGGAGAGCATCAGAATCTTCATGAAAAAATTTAATTAAATTAATAAATAGGATAAATTATTAGATTTTTACTAGTCTATTTTAGCTTTAATTTTATGCTGTTATCTTTATCGATCTTAATGAAATAAAGTCAAGTTTTAATAATTAAAATTAAAAATAATTTTATTTTTTGTATGGTTAGACTTAAGCTTTTTTTGAGTTCTATAATTATTAATTAATTACCAACGAATGAGGTACAAATTATGAGAAATATGATTTGGCATCCTGAAGAGCGGGATCAAAAAGTCAATGAATATTTAGACAGTACTAATCACGCACCTTATGAAGTTATTATAGCAGCAGGATTAGTAGGTTTTTGTATATTTACTTTAGCTATTCTGCTAGGTACTTTTTAATAAACTAAGTAAATCATTTGTGTTGATTTTAGTTGCGGGAATTACAATATTAGGTAATTCCCGCTCAAGTGATATATACTTCCTTAGCTTGTCACCAATGCCTATTACTTACCTCCACTAAGAATTTGTCTTCCAAGGTACGTATTAGCCTGTACTAGCTTTTTTCGTAGTAGTTTTCTTTGTAGTAGTTTTCTTCTTGGTAGTTTTTTTCTTAGCAGTTTTTGTAGCTTTCTTAGTTGTCTTTTTCGTCGCAGCTTTTTCCGCTAGTAAAGCTACTGCTGCCTCCAAAGTAATCCCTTCTACTGTTTCTCCTTCAGGAATACCCACGTTGACTTTACCGTGTTTAATATAGTCACCGTAAGGTCCTTTATAGATATTTACTGGTTCGTTATCTTCAGGATGAGAACCTAATTCTCTGAGAGGTTTTTTGCTGCTTTTACCGCGAGTACGTTTAGGCTGTGCTAATAATTCTAAAGCGCGATCGAAACTCACTGTTAAGACATCGTCTTCTGCTTTGAGAGAACGATAGTCTCTTTGCAACTTTTTCTCCCCCTCTTCTTTAAATTCGTGAACAACATAAGGACCAAAACGACCCAAATCAGCTTTGATTTTACCTTCTGTACCTGGGTGTAGTCCTAAGAGACGGGGAAGAGATAATAAACCTACAGCAATTTCTAAAGTAACGTCTTCTGGCTTAACTCCTTTGGGCAGAGATTTTTGTTTTGGTTTAGGATTATCGTCGGTTTTATCGCCTAATTGGACATAATCTCCATAAGGACCTTTCTTAAGGTAAATTGGCTCTCCTGTTTCTGGATGCAGTCCTACTTTATCAGGACCTTCTAATTTTTGTTTAACTAAAGATTGTATCTGTTCGGGATCGAGATCGGCAGGAGTTAAATTGACAGGGATAGCAACTTTCAGAGATTCTTCTTCCTCATTGTCATTATCCACTTCGATAAAAGGACCATATCTACCAATCCGAATTTTGGCATCTACATTATCTAAACGGATCGTTTTCGCAGCAATAGTATCTATTTGTTCTTCTCTAACTTTTACCTGAGTTTCTAAACCTTTTTCTCCTTTAAAAAATTCTTTGAGATAGGGTATCCAATGAGCAGATCCTCTAGCAATTTCATCTAAAGTTTGCTCCATTTGGGAAGTAAACCCAGTGTTAACTAGATCGGGAAAATGTTCTTCTAGCAAGCTTGTCACTGCAAATGCCGTAAAACTTGGTACTAAAGCTTTACTCCGCATTTGGGCATAACCGCGATCGATAATTGTGCCAATAACAGTAGCATAGGTACTAGGTCTACCAATCCCTTCTTTTTCTAGGGTTTTTACCAGAGAGGCTTCTGTGTATCTAGCGGGGGGTTGAGTTTCGTGTCCGATGGCTTCTAGTTCTTTACAATCAGGGGTATCTCCTACTTTAAGGGGTGGGAGTAATACTTCTCGATTTTCTAGTGCTGCTTCAGGATCGTCTGAACCTTCCACATAAGCACGGAAAAAGCCAGGAAAATCGATTCTTTGCCCTGATGAGCGAAAAACTGCATTTTCTACATCTACATTAACTGTAATTTGGGTTAATCTAGCATCTGCCATCTGACAAGCCACAGTCCGTTTCCAAATTAAGTCATAGAGTTTAAATTCTCTATCTGCCAACCCTGTTTCTTTGGGAGTACGGAAAGTATTACCCGCAGGGCGAATCGCCTCGTGGGCTTCTTGTGCTGATTTACTCTTGGTACTGTACTGCTTTGGTTTAGGGCTGAGATATTCTTGTCCATACATTTGTTCTACACAAGACCTAGCTGCTGCGATCGCTTCTGTAGAAAGGTGGACTGAATCTGTCCGCATATAGGTAATATAGCCTTGTTCGTAGAGTTTTTGGGCAACCCGCATAGTATCTCTAGCGGAAATACCTAGTTTACGGTTGGCTTCTTGCTGTAGTGTAGAAGTAGTAAAAGGTGGGTAAGGTCTTCTCTTAGTGGCTCTTTCTTCTCTATTACTGACAGTCCAAGTTTGATCGATTAATCTTTCTTTAAGAGCGTTGGCTTGCGTCTCGTTGAGCAAAACTACATCTCTACCTTCAGCAATTTTGCCTGTATCAGGGTCAAAATCGCTACCTGTGGCTAACTTTTTGCCATCTAGAGTAATTAATTTAGCTTCAAAAGGACTTTTATCTTGTTCTAAAAGTGCTTTTAAATCCCAATAATCCCCAGACTGAAAAGCACGGCGTTCCCTTTCTCTTTCTACTAACAACCGTACTGCCACTGATTGTACTCTTCCTGCAGATAAACCACGAGCAATTTTTTTCCAAAGTAAGGGAGAGAGAGTATAACCAACTAATCTATCCAAAATACGTCGAGTTTCTTGGGCATGAACCAAATCTTCATCCACAGCTCGGCAGTCTTGTAAGGCTTTTTGGATTGCTTCTCTGGTGATTTCGTGAAAAACCATCCGTTTGACAGGAACTTTAGGTTTAAGTAGCTGCAGCAAGTGCCAACTAATACTTTCTCCTTCCCTATCTTCGTCTGTAGCTAAAATTAGTTCATCTGCTTCTTTGAGAGCATCTTTGAGCTTTTGTACTACCTTTTTCTTGGTTTTTGGAACAACGTAAATTGGTTCAAAATCATTTTCTACATTAACTCCAAAATCTTTTGCCCAACGTTTGTCTTTGTAGGCAGTAGGTATTTCATCCGCCGATGAAGGTAGATCGCGGACATGTCCCATAGATGCTTCTATTTGATAGCTAGAAGGCAGATAGTTACGGATAGTACGAGCTTTAGTAGGAGATTCAACAATGACCAGAGTTGACATAGAAATATAGAAATGAAATTAGCGCAGTAAAAAAACTAGGTGTCTATTTTGAATTGAGATTAGCTTCCTAAATTGGTATCTATAGTAGTTTTAACAACAAACATCTTGTTTGACCGAAATTAAATTTATATTCAACATACCCAACAAATATCATTAGTTTGCGCTTGTTTACCTGAGACAATATAAGCAGGTTTCCGCAAGATTAAGACAGTTTGTAGGTTACAATCCTCTGTAAAGGTTTTTTAACTAAGCTAACTTTGCTTTCCTAAATTGTCATCTTTCTCCAATATGCTGGGTTAGCAGAAAGAAAGTTGACAACTTACCAATTACTATTTTTTTGACTTTACCGAAAACCCTATGGATTTTTCTAGTAATATTGCTGCCCAACTTAACGCTGGAATAATTTTGCCAGAAGGGATTGTAATTCTTACCCTTATGGTAATTTTAGTAGGTGATTTAATTGTTGGTCGAAATTCCGCCCGCTGGCTACCCTATGTAGCGATCGCTGGTTTATTGACATCTATAGTAGCTCTTTATTTCCAGTGGGATACTCCCGATCCTGATGCTTTTTTGGGTGCTTTTAGTGGCGACAATCTAAGTATTGTTTTTCGGGGAATTATTGCTCTTTCTACAGCAGTGACTATTCCCATGACTATTCGCTATATTCAGCAGTCAGGTACTTCTCTAGCAGAATTTATCGGCATTATGCTTACTGCTACTTTGGGGGGAATGTTCCTCTCTGGGGCAAATGAGCTAGTGATGATTTTTATTTCTCTAGAGATGCTCAGTATTTCCTCCTACCTGATGACGGGCTATATGAAGCGAGATCCTCGTTCTAATGAAGCAGCACTTAAATATTTGCTAATTGGGGCTTCTAGTTCCGCTATTTTCCTCTACGGTGTGTCTCTGTTGTATGGTTTATCTGGAGGAGAAACCAATTTAAACGCGATCGCAGCTACCATTCCTGATGTTACTGGTGGTCAATCTTTGGGACTAGCGATCGCTCTTGTGTTTGTAATTGCAGGTATTGCTTTCAAAATTTCTGCTGTTCCTTTCCACCAATGGACTCCTGATGTGTACGAAGGTTCTCCTACTCCGGTAGTGGCATTCCTCTCTGTAGGTTCTAAAGCAGCAGGTTTTGCTTTGGCTATTCGGATGCTAGTCACAGCTTTTGCTTTAGTGAGCGAACAGTGGCATTTTATCTTTACCGCCTTGGCTATTCTCAGTATGGTACTGGGCAATGTGGTAGCTTTGGCACAAACTAGTATGAAGCGGATGCTAGCTTATTCTTCGATCGCTCAAGCTGGTTTTGTCATGATTGGTTTGATTGCCGGTACAGATGCGGGCTACTCTAGCATGATTTTTTACTTGCTAGTTTACTTGTTTATGAACTTGGGAGCTTTTACTTGTGTAATTCTCTTTGCTTTACGCACTGGCACCGATCAAATCAGCGAATATGCAGGACTGTATCATAAAGACCCTGCGATCACTCTTTGTTTAAGTATTTGTCTCCTTTCTTTAGGTGGTATTCCTCCTTTAGCTGGTTTCTTCGGTAAGATTTATCTATTCTGGGCTGGTTGGCAAGCAGGAATGTATGGTTTAGTTTTACTTGGATTAGTTACTAGTGTAGTTTCCATTTACTACTACATTCGTGTAGTCAAAATGATGGTAGTAAAAGAACCTCAGGAAATGTCAGAATCTGTCAAAAACTATCCTGAAATTAACTGGACTTTGCCAGGAATGCGTCCTATGCAAGTTGGTTTAATTATTTCTGTAATTGCTACTTCTTTAGCAGGAATTTTATCTAATCCTTTGTTTACTTTAACAACTGATTCTGTTACTAGTACGCCAATTTTACAGTCGGCAGCAGTAGTACAAGAATTACCAACAGATCAAATGGAAATTTCTGATAATTTTTAGTAATCACATTACAATTTATTTTTTGGGGCGAACCACCGTTCGCCCCTACTTATTTTGATAATATTCACACATATCTTGAACGATATTGGCTGGCACTAAATGATCGATCGCGCCATCAAATTGAGCTATTTCTTTCACTACACTACTACTTAAAAAACTATATTCTTTAGCAGTAGCCAGAAAAACCGTTTCTATTTCTGACCAAAGAGTACTGTTAGTATGTGCCATCTGTAATTCTTTTTCAAAATCTGATAGAACTCTTAAGCCTCTCAATAATACTTTTGCTTCTCTTAGTTTGGCGTATTCTACAGTAAGTCCACTAAAATAATCGACTTGAACATTGGGTAAATGTTCAGTACAATAGCGAATTTGTTCTACTCTTTTTTCGACACTAAATAAAGGTCTTTTGCTAGGGTTAGAAAGAACAGCGACAATTACCGAATCAAAAAGTTGCGCACCGCGATCGATAATATCTAGATGACCAAAAGTAATCGGATCGAAACTACCAGGATAAATAGCAATCATAGAATTTAAAATTTTAGATTATTCTATTACATTGTGAAAAATTTAAATGTTTCTCAGAAAAGGTTTTGAAGCACCTACTTTGCAGCCACAAATTTACTTAATATAATGAAAAGGGTAAAATCAGGGAATCATTGAGGTGCAAACAGCTTTTGACAATCAAAACAGTAAGCTTTACCCTTAAAGAGAGTCTTACTTTTAAAACAAAATGATGCTACCTTTTCCGAAATAAATTTTTTGCATTTATAACAATAATATTTTGATTGGACTTGTTTTGATTGAACTTGAACCTCTCTTACATTAGTATTAGATAAGTCAGCATCTTGCGTTCTGGAAATTCCGAACTTATCGTAGTAGTTGATTTTAATTGGCTTATGATAGCTTATTAATCGCTTACCTATTTCCTTAAGATCGTCTTGGGAAATGATTTTTGCTATCGATCCTACAGATGCAAGAAAGTTTTTGTTATCGATGTTATCCTGTGTCTGTTTGTAAAACTCATCGGCTTTAATAAGCATATCAGTATTAAAGTCTTTTGCCTTGGGATGAATTACTCTAGACTTAGGAGAAACTAAGATATAAGGAAGAAAATTAGGCTGTAGAGAGAAACCTAACCTTTTGGGTAAAAGATTTTCTCCACTCAATAAATTCTTTAAAACTTTGATATGTCTTTGGTTTTGTTCAATTGGCGATTCGATTGCGATATAACGTTTTTGGAATAAAACTAGAAACTCTCCTCGCTCCGTTATCTTAACACCATGAGCATAGTGCTTGGTTTCCAAAACGTAAAAATCAAGAAACCGATTGATGAGTAAATGATCGATCTGAGCTACAAAGCCATCATACTCTACTCTTAAATCATGAATAACTACCCAATTTTGTACATCTTTATAGTAGAAATCAATAAAATATGCTGAGTTCTTCTCACCCTTATTCCCAGATTTTAAAAGTTTAATTTCTTTTTTAATCTTGGAAAGTTTTTCTTTAGGGAGGTTTGGTAATTTTGCGATGTTCTCTAATTGCTCTAGATTAGTGCCTATTGGATCTTTCTCTTTAAGAATCATGCATTTGCACTCCCTAAATATTTCTCATGAAGATAGTAATATTTGTGAACAGGTAGACCTCTAACTATATATTATTTGGACAATTACAAAATGTCCCGCTTATTAAAGCTATATTGAAAAATATTTCTATATGTCATTCCCATATAAATAAATTTGGCGTGATCAAAATAGGAAAAACTATCTAAAAAATCTCACTCAAATCCAAAATAAACCCAGGTAAAATATCTTCTCCTGATAGGGTTTGAGGATTATTTAAAACCTCTACTTGTTGCCCGATTCTATAGATTTCTACCGTTTTCGCTGATGGTTCGATTAACCAACCAAGTTTAACCCCATTGTCTAAATACTCTTGCATCTTTGCTTGTAAGTCTTCGTATCTCTGATTCTTGAGATCGCTAGGACTTACTAATTCAATCACGAAATCAGGAGCGATGGGAGGAAAACCTTGTTTTTCTTTGAGGGTTAAGCTATTCCAACCTTCTAATCTAATCCAGCTAACATCAGGACTTCTTCTCGCACCATTAGGTAAAACAAATACTGTAGAAGAATCAAATGCTTCTCCTGTACCATCTCGATCTGTCCAATTTCCTATTTGCTGTGTTAGAGGATGTCTGAAAAGTATGAGATTATGCCAGTCTTCTTAACATAAGACGAATCATAGCAACTCGAATCATAGTTTCAGAAGTTGCGGGTAAAACTTCGTAATCCTTATTTAAACGACGACACCAATTGAAC
>JASJDI010000160.1 GCA_030065155.1 Xenococcaceae cyanobacterium MO_188.B29 | reverse complement strand
GAGCAAATTATCAAGCGATCGCTTCTTGAAGATTTAGGATAGAGCAAAAATGTCTTGAAAGCTAAAAGCTAATAGCTAAAAGCTAATAGCTAAAACCGATTGACAAACAGTACATCACCTTAACTTGTCACGAATGATACCAGAGTGATATGAGGTGCAATTTTACTGGCAAGAGGATCGTATTGGTTGCGAATATTCTGAATTAAATTTATATCACTACCAAATTGAGGAAAAATAATGATCGATCTTTTTAGCTTCATTGTTTTGATTGGGTTGGTTAAAATTAATTTCCGAGGAATTTTGCCAAAAACAAGATGTACAAATTTGCCCCAGCTTCAGAGAGTGAATTAATTGTATTTGGTGCTGCCAAACCTGGATACAGCAGTGAAAGTGTTAGTCAATGGCTTGAGTTTATGCAGAGTAAAAGCATCAAGCGAGTTTGTTGTTTACTTTCTATGCCTCAGCTAACTCGTTATTCAGATTTACTGGGAGTTTATCAACAAACATTTGGTTTCGATCGAGTTCTTTGGACACCAATTGAGGATTTCCAATTGGTAGATAGGGAAATTTTAACTCAGCAGATAATGCCATTTCTCATAGTTGCAAACCGACAAAATGAAAAAGTTGTAGTTCACTGTTCGGGAGGGATTGGGCGTACTGGACACATTTTAGCTGCTTGGTTAGTTGCTAAACGAGGATTCTCTAATCAAAAAGCGATCGCAGCAGTTAGGAAAACTGGAAGAAATCCCTATGAGGCAGCAATTTTTGCGCCTCTAAAAGGTCGTAATCCTGGGAAAGTCGTTGCAGAACTAAACAGGCTTTTAGATGATTGTCGGCGAATGGGAGAAAAATTTATTTAGTCGAGTTTTGGGTATCAATAGTTTAAAAATGGACAATTGATAATGGACAGTTGACAATTTTGGATTGTTGTTGTCTATTCTACACTCCTATAGATAACTAAAGCGAAAGAGCGATCGCTCAGAAAATTATTATTTAAACCGCGTCCATATAGAGAACTGGAGTTTTTTAAAGAAGCAATTTTTATTTCCTACTCCCGACTCCCGACTCCCGACTCCCGACTCCCTAAAAAAGTTATCTAAAAAACTACTGGTTTCAAACTAGACGCGGTTTAATAATAGCTTTGAGATACTTGTGTCAGGCAGCCAGGAGACAAAGAATTGGTATCAAATACAATCACTACAATTATTACTCAAACCTTGATTTAGTAAGGCTTGAAGCTCAATCACTACTTTAAAACGGTCATCCTCCAGCAGAGTACAACCGCAGACATAATTAGGTGTATTTAAGCTCGGACCAAAAAACTTGAGAGTTAAGGATTGTTCTACTAAAGGTTGTTCTACCCCTATCTCTAGAGCTATTAAATTATTATTATGTTTCACAACTAAAATTAATTTAGAAGGATGAACCCTAAAATCATCCGGCAAAAGATAATTATAGTTTATTAATTCAGATAATTGATAAAGGGGAATATTTTGCTCCTGCCAAATAAAAATTTGTTGATTATCTAAGTATTTAATTTGTTTTGCTTGAGGAATAACCATAGCAAAAACAAGATTAGCTGGTAAGAAAAAAATGTTATGACCAGACAACCACATAAAAAACTGTTCAGTTTTAAGAATTTGTTCCGTAGTTTTTTGTGTTACCAGCTCTGGTTCAATCTCTGGGGCAACATCAGTGGAAACTGATGCTTGATTATCTTCTACAAGAAATAAATAGTTACGCCAATCTTCTACTTGATAATTATTAGTATTTTTTGATAAAGCTGTTTGAACTGCTTCCCAGCAAGCTAAAGCTCTTTGCCCAATTAATTGAGTTGCAGAAGGCTTATCTTCTATACAAATATTTACAGATTCTGCGATCACAATAAGATCTTCTAATTCTAGTAATTCCCCCAAACCAGCAAATATCTCTGCTTGATGCTTTAACTGTATTGATTGTGCAACTAAATCGGGGCTATCTAAAATTAACTCCAGATTTACCAAACTTTGAACCATATCTTTATCCACTATAGCTTCCTGTAAGTCACTATCTAGTCCCGCAGATATGGCTATGTTCTCTTGGGGTTGGACTAGGGAAAAAAGCAATTCTCCTTTAGCTAAAATACTAAAATTACCCAGGGAAGCTTGACTTAAGGACTTGAGAAGGGAATACTTTAATCTGATATAGGTTTGCCAAAGTTCCTGAAGCTCAACCAATTTAGTTTCCGAGTTTTGCTCGAGAAAATTTGCTAATAAATTGTAGAGATTGCTAATTAGGGTCTGAAGCTCCTCTAAATTAAAAACATCTGAGGACATGTCTTCTTTTTGAGAGCAAGTTTCTCTAGCTTGAGTTGCCCCCAAATTAAAAGCATCTAATAAAGGAATAATATCTGCAATGGTTTGGTGGACTGCATGAGGATTAATAGCGAGTTGCTTATAGTCTTGAGACAGTTCCCTCAAACCTGCCTGAATAAGCGGTAATAATTCTAATGCTTCTTCTAAAAAAAGCAGATATATTTCTTCTGGCTTCATCAGTTATCAGTTCTATTAATTACCGCTACATTAATTTTAATTTGAGCTTTTTAAATCTTCTACTTCTGTTTTTAATTTGCTTAAAGATTCCATAATAGCTTGAGATTGTTCAGAATTTTCCATATTATTGGTTTCAGCTATGAAGGCAAGGGATTCACCCACTTCCTGTAAAGCTTGTACTTGGTTGGTAGCAGTCTTAGCCAAATCATTGACAATCTCTGCAATTTGTTGTTTGGCAGCACTAACTTGCTGGAATTTCTGTTGGGTTTGTTCTTGTAGTTCAGCGACTCTACTGATTTGATTTTCTTCTAGTTCGAGAACAGAATCTATTTCCTTAACATCATTTTGAATAACAGATGCTAGGGGCTGAATTTGACTAAGCTCTTGGTCTATCTGTTGTGCCAAATTATGTACTTTTTGGGCAACTACAGCAAACTTTTGGCTGGTTTCTGAATTACGGGCTGCTTCTAAAACTCCATTCATTCCTTCTAGTTTCAGTTGAGCTAGACGATCGCTGATAGTGTTTAATATCTGTAACATTGCTTGGGATGAATGGATTAAATGCTTAGTTTTTGTACTAATTTCTACCGTATTTAAGCGTAAAGTCTGTTCACTATCGATCGCTTTAGACCAAATTTCTTGACTATCAGCAAAAGACTCTAACCATTGTCGATCTTTTTGTTCGGCTTGTTGCACAATCTTATTTAAGTCTGCCACTGCCTTGGTTATGGTTTGAATTTGTTGATGTATGGCGGTGAGCGATTGGCGATCGCCTTGGTTTTGTTGACCTAATTTAACGGCAATCTTTTCACCACGATTGAGTAATGTAGATATTTGAGTTAGTATACGAGCTTTTGCTTGTTGTTGTTGGCGAGCAGAACTTTTTACTTGATAATAAGACTGCTCACTTTGATTGACGATACGACAATGTTCTAAAGCAAAGCTGACTTGCTCTGCAATACAAGTAAAGAAATTAACTTCCCATTTTTGCCAAGTATAAGGGGCAGAACAATGATTAGCAATTAGTAAGCCCATCAACTTATCATCTTTGAGAATAGGGGCAACTAAGTTCGCTTTAATTTGAAAAGGCTCTAGTTGTTCAAGATGGCATTGAGTTAATTTGGCTTGATAAATATCGTCAACTATCTGTACCCTTCCAGCTTGATACTTTTCGATATAACCTTCAATGAAGCAAGGGTCTTTAATTTCTCTCCAGAGAGCTTTTGGTAAACCTGGAACAACAGATTCCGCTACAACAGTACCATACCAATGAGGATCGAAGTTGTAGACCATAACTCGATCGCAATCGAGTACTTTTCTTACTTCTGTTACAGCGGTGTTGAGAACGTTTTCTTCTACTAAAGATGATCTTATGCGACGACTAATATCGGCGATTAATTTATTTTGCTTACTTTCAGCTTCTAATTTTTCGACTAACCTATTTCTCCCCAAAGCAAAACTAATTTGTTGAGCTACTTGGGTAAATAATTTAACTTCCCAATCTTGCCAATAACGAGAAGAAGAACATTGATGGGCGATTAATAAACCTAATAGTTCACCTTCTTGGAGAATGGGAGCAACTAAATTAGCTTTGACGGAAAACTTTTCTAGCTGTTGAATATAACATTCAGTTAATTCTGCTTCGTAAATATTATCTAGTACTTGAACTTTGCCCTGGCGATATTTTTCTACACAATTTTCGACAAAACAAGGGTCATCAATTTGAGCGTTGAGCATCGGAGTAAAACGAGAAACCACTGATTCTGCGACTACTGTGCCCTTCCATTTTTGATCGAAACCATAGACAATTACTCGATCGCAATGCAAAAATTCGCGAATCTCTTCTACTCCATAAGCAAAGATTTCTTCTGAGTTGAGAGAGGTAGAAACACGATGAGCAATATTTTCTAATAGTTGATTTTTTTCTCCCTGGGTTTTTACTTTCGCTAATAGTCGAGCATGATCTAGAGCAAAACCTACTTGGGTAGATATCTGCGAAAATAAGTTAATTTCTGATTGTAGCCATTGACGAGGAGCAGAACATTGATGGGCTATTAATAAACCAAAAAGTTTACCATTGTGTAAGATAGGTGCAATTAAACTAGCTTTGATTTCTAGTTGTTTCATTAATTGCAAACGCTTGGGATGAAAATCTGCTTTAAATACATTTTCTGTAGCAACAACACGACCTTTTTTATAGGCTTGAATTAGCTGTTGAGGAATACAGGGGTCTTGAATTTTTCGATCTAAAGCACGAGGCCACCCAGGTAAAACAGATTCAGCAGAAATATAACCACTCCAATCAGCATTAAAACTATAAACTACTACGCGGTCTGCTCTAATTTCTTTCCGTAGTTCGCCAACAGTAGTATTTAAGATTTCTCCTTCGTTTAAAGAGCCTCGAATATGATAGGTTATATCGATAAATTGTTGAGCTTGTTCGGCTTTAGCATCTGTGTTTTCTAAGATCTTGGTGTGTTCAAAGGAAAAACCTACTTGTTGAGCTATGTGGGTTATTATTTCAATTTCTTGGGGTTGCCAGTTACGAAAACTGCTACATTGATGAGCAATTAATAAACCTAATGTTTGCTTACCTTGTCCACATCTTATGGGAGCAACAATACTAGCTTTAACAGCAAATTTTTCTAATAAATTTAGATAGTGATCGCTTAAATTAGCTTGATAAATATTATTGACAACTCGAACATAGTCTTTTTGATAATCTTCTAGGTATTCTAATTCAAAAGTTAAGTTTTCAATCGTTGTCCATAAAATTCTAGGCAGACGATAAGCGACAGATTCTTCGACAAAAGTTCCCTTATTTTCCGATTCTATCCGCAAAATTGTAACCCGATCTGCTCTTAATATTCGTCTAGTTTCTTCTACTGCATTTCTAAATAATTCTTCTACCGAACGAGATTTTTGTAAAGAATTGATTCCTTCTAAAATAACTTGAAAGTGTTCTTGTTTGACATCTTGTTTCCACAGCAAGTCGGGTAATTTTTGTTCGACTAAATTGAGATTGGTTACTAAATTTCTTAATTCATCTTCTCTCGTAAAATCCTCAGGTAAATTATCTTCTGTATACAAACGATCGACTAGTTTAGCTGTTATATTTGCCGATTTTAAGATCGGCTCAATGAAGCGATCGGCTAACATGAAAGCAATAGTTCCTGTTATTCCTGCTATTGTTCCTGTTGCTAAAACTAACCAAAGAGATTGTTGATAGAGAACAACATAGGCTAGATCTCCTTCTGGTGTAGGGCTAATTTTAGATTCGATCGATTGATTTTTAAGATAGCTAGTAATTCCTAAGGCTACGACAGGAGCTACGCTGAGTAATAAGATTCCTGTAATTACCTTATTTTTGAGTTTTTTCTGAATTATTTTTGTATTGCTATTACTAATTAGAGGATAATCTTGCTCGTCAATTACTTGATGATTGTTTATTTTGGTAGGTAGAGAACTTTCGTCTATCTTGGATTGTGAAGGAGGTAAGTGTTGCATTAATTTAAACCCTCAAATAATAAAAAATAAATTTATAATTTAATTAAATTATTTTATTGTAATATACTACTTTATAATCTTACTTTTGCTCTAATTTATTTATCAAAGCTATAAAACCTAATCTCCACCAGCCACATACTCCTCGATCTATATTTTGCCGATTAAACATATCAATACAACAAGCTGGTAGATGTGCTTTATTTCCCTGGGTATTGAAAGTTAATTCTCCGTATTTAAGCCAATTCTCTTGTTTATACCAACCAACATTTGTGGCAAACTTTTGCCAAGTCAAATAATCACTCCTTTGATTTTCTTGGGTATTTCGATAAATGTGCCTTTGCACACTCAAACCAAAATGACCTTGACTATATTTTTGCCATAAGCGATCGATTATCTTTAATTCTTCTTGGGGAAACTTGATAATATCTTTAAGAGTTAAGCAACCTTGTAAAGTTCGATTAGCATTTTGTAATAATAATTTCCAAGTTTCTTGGTCTGCTGCTAAATAATTCTGCTCTGCTAATAGTTGTTCTAGCTTTTGATAATCAGGTGCTTGAAGACTATTATTACCCCCCGATAAAATTAAGGTATTGGAACTAGAATTATTTATATGTAAAGGAGTACTATTGAGAGATAATTTCGAGGTTGTCTTTGTTTCTTGAATTACGGGTAACTTTTCTAAATCTTGTTTGACCTCGATCGCTGATTGATAACGATTTTCTACCTCTGGCTGTAATAGTTTGCCAATGATCTTACTAAATTCTGGATCTGGTATGAATCCTACCTGTTCCCAAAATAACTCTAGAGGCGCAGAAGCTAAATCTATTCCTTTATCTATGGGGATAATTCCTGTTAAAAGATGTAGTGCTGTTGCCCCTACACTAAAAAGATCGCTAGCGGGAATTGCTTGCCCCTGTATTTGCTCTGGTGCCACATAACCTGGAGTCCCTGTAATAGCACCAATTTGAGTGAGAAATTCTTGACTTGATTGTAGACAACTACCAAAATCAATTAAGACTAAAGTATTGTCTTCTTTACAAATAATATTACTAGGTTTTATATCACGGTGAATAACTTGTTTGCTATGAATAAATTCTAAAATTGGCAACAGATCGATCAGTATTTGTTTGACTTGCTCTTGACTAAAATTTCCTTTTTGATTGATTATTTGCAATAAATCTTGACCAGAAATAAATTCTTGAACTAAATATAATCTTTCTTGTTGAGTTAAAAAAGCCAGTAGATCGGGAATTTGTGGATGATTACCCAGGTTTTTAAGAATAGCTGCCTCTTGTCGAAATAAATCGATCGCGTGCTGCCTACTTGCTTCACTTAACTGCCTAGGCATAAACTGCTTAATTACACAGGGAGTCTGGAGTCGGTGTTCGTCTACTGCTTCAAAGGTATAAGCAAATCCCCCTGCACCAAGATAATTTAAAGGACGATAGCGATCTGCCAATAAAACTGGTTCGTGACAATTATGACATAAATAGGTATCGCCCAAGTTTATTTGCAAACAATCGGGATTTAGGCATTGACTGACTTTAGTGGTCACTATTTCCTCTCGATCGCTTAAAACCAGAGATGTCCTATCCATAGAAAAATCATATTAAGTAGCAACTTGAGTACTATTGCTTACGCGATAACACTTAAGTTTCTATTATCTCAGAAACTAAAATTTAGTGTGTAACCGAATGATCGTCCTCACAAAATCTTCACAAATATGCTCTGTACAATCACTTCTAAGTACGAAAAGCTACTTTTTAGATGCATTTAACCACCACTAATCTTAACTTTGTAACCTAATTTGCTCAAAAGAGTTACTAATAGTTCCTTGTGTTCTCCTTGAATTTCTAAAGTATCATTCTTAACAGTTCCACCACTACCACATTTAGCTTTAAGTTGTTTAAGTAATTTAGTTAAAGTTTCTGGTTTATGTTGAAAACCTGTAATTACAGTTACCGTTTTACCCTTTCTTCCTGCTCTAGTTGCTTGCACTCTTAGATTTTGTTGTTGAGGTGGTAAATCTGGGGTATCTTGCTCGACTACAGGAGCAATATCGGTATTAAATTCTTGATAAGCTATACGATTTTGATTAGAAGACTTGCGTTTAGAAGACATAATGGTTCTAATTTGGTCTTAGTTTGGCTGATCGCAGTTTATCTCACTCAGTAAGATAAATGCCAGATAAGCTGTTAATAAATGTATTTTTTTAGTATCTTAGGAGTTACAAAATTGGGTTTTAAAACTATTTCTGTAAATATTACTGATTATTTTTTTGGCGATCGGCTTCGCTGGCTGGGAACGAGATCGCGATATTCTAAATTTAGAACCCATAGACCTAGATATCCACGAATCTTTTAAAATTACAGGGTAGGCACTATTTCAAATTCTTTCGAGATGAACTATCTTATTGCGGTATTAAGCGATCGTATTTTAGCTGAGGAAGCTTATACAGCCCTAGAAAAATCGGATATTCCGCGATCGCAACTAAGCATTTTAGGTAAAGGCTATAAAACTGCTGATGAATTTGGCTTAATCGATCCTAATCAGCAAGCAAAAAAAAGAGCTTTACTAATGGCTTCCTGGCTAGTTCCCTTTGGCTTTGCAGGAGGTTATCTTTTTAATTTAATTACTGGTTTAGACACCCTTGATTGGGCAGGAGAACCAGGAAATCATATTGTCGGGGGTTTACTCGGTGCAATTGGTGGAGCAATGGGGAGTCTATTTGTTGGTGGTGGTGTCGGTTTAACTCTTGGTAGTGGCGATGCTTTACCATATCGTAATCGTCTTAATGCAGGCAAATATTTGATTGTAGTTCAGGGAACGGAGAGTCTCAAAAAAAAAGCAACCCAAATTTTGCGTCAGTTTGACCCAGAAAATATTCAAGGTTATAGTACTTCTGAGTATTAAACTAAGTTTTGCTTGCTAAAAACCCAGTGCCACACCATCACTTCTAGGCTCAGAAGCTGCAACTAGAGTATTATTATCTTGACGGAGGATAATTTGACCTTTGCCAAACATCCAAGAAGGTGCGAAGCGAATTTGATGTCCAAAGCGGATTTTATGTCCTCTATCTAATAAATCCATCACGATCTGCGGATTGACTTGACTCTCTAACCAGACTAAATCTTGGGCAACAAATCGCCAACGAGGAGCATCTAGAGCAGATTGAGGATTCATTAGATAATCTACTAAATTAACTACTACTTGTAGATGTCCTTGGGGTTGCATGGGCGCACCCATCACCCCAAAAGCTGCCAAAGGTCGATCGCCTTTAGTGAGAAAACCAGGAATAATGGTATGAAAAGGACGTTTATTAGGGGCTACTTGGTTTGGATGTCCTGATTCTAAGGTAAAACCCAAACCGCGATTGTGGAGAGCAATACCCGTTTCGGGAACGAGAATACCACTACCAAATCCTGCATAATTAGACTGAATAAAAGATACCATCAAATCTCGATCGGCGGTGGCAAGATAGACTGTTCCCCCTGTCGGTAAACCTTCTGTGGCACATGGTAAAGCTTGAGATTGAATTAAATTGCGTCTGGTGGCAGCATACTTTTTATCTAGTAAGGCATCGGGAGTTACTTTCATAAAAGCAGGATCGCTGACATAGTGATGTAAATCGGCAAAAGCTAATTTCATCGCTTCAATTTGATAGTGAAAGCTTTCTCCAGAGTCCCGATGATATTGGGATAAATCGAAACCTTCAAGAATATTTAATCCGATCAAAGCTGCTATTCCTTGAGTATTGGGGGGAATTTCCCAGACTTTTAGATGGCGATATTGAGTTGAAATTGGTTGTACCCAGTCTGCTTGATGGCTAGCTAAATCTGTAGTGGTAATTAAACCTCCAGTTTCTTTGGCAAAATTAGCGATCGCTTGTCCTAATTTACCCTGATAAAAGCTTTCTCCTCCTGTATTGGCGATCTCTTGTAATGTCTCTCCATGCCCTTTACTACCCCAAATTTCTCCAGGGTGAGGCGCACGGTGATGGGGAAAAAACACTTGTTTAAAATGTTGGTACTCTGGTTTTTGCAGCGATAAAAACCTACTTTCTGCTCTTTGCCAAGCTTGTGCCGTTACAGTAGACACAGGATAACCTTCCGTCGCATAACGAATTGCAGGAGTAAATAATTGCTCAAAAGGTAATTTACCCCATGTATCCCATAAACTACGCCAAGCAGATACTGCCCCTGGCACAGTCACCGTTAACCAGCCGAGTTCGGGTATTTCTTCGGCAAAACAGTCTCTAGTTAGCTGATGGGGACTCCTTCCTGAAGCATTTAATCCATGTAACTGACCATCCCAGACTAAAGCAAAAGCATCTCCCCCAATACCATTAGAAGTAGGCTCAACTACCGTAAGAGCGATCGCCATAGCCACAGCAGCGTCTACTGCATTTCCTCCTGCCTGAAACATTTCCATTCCTGCTAAACTAGCTAAGTATTGACTAGTAGCAACAGCACATCTTTGACCAAAAATTAGTGGTCTTTGAGAAGCATAGGAATAGTTAGGCATTTTCAATTTTTCCCTCTCGTTTTCTGTCGATCTTATCTATCGTGATGACTTAACCGTGGAATTTGACGAGCAAGGAGTACCAATTAGAGTCATTAAGATTAGAGAAGAAGAGCCATAACTAATTAAGTTACTTTAATTGCTTTATTTTCTCGACTAATCTCTTAATCTCTAAGAATAACCACCTTTTTATTTTATCCTTGCTTGCTAAAACTAATAAATTTAAATTGTCATCACAAGCTACTAGAATCCAATATCCTTCTTGACCTTCAACAGTAATTCTTTCTACTAATCCTATATTTAAATCTCTCTTCAGACAATCTATTTAAAGAAAGAGCATTAGTTATGGCAGCTTTCTCTTTCTGTTTATCTAGCTTGCTTGAGAAAAAGGAGATAACAAGATTAGTTCACAACGCTTCTCATATTATTCCAATTTAAGTTTGCTACAGATAGTTGACGAGGGGAAACGGAGACACGGAGATCGATGTGTAGCATTAATTGTTTACATCTCTTTTGCTGTAATACTTCTGAGATGCCATTACTAGACTGGCAAATACCCATACGGGTAAAGCAAATTCTGCTATCATCACGGGGTTAAACAAAATTTGCACAAAGAAGGTGCTAATACTAATAGCACGACTAGTAGTAGCAAAAACGTCTTGGTTAAGAGAGTTATCTCGTAAAAGCTGTGCGAAAATCAACCCAATACCACTCAAATAGATAGTACTACCAAACCAACCTAGAGAAAAAAGTAATACAAGAACTCCATTATCATAAGCAGCAATATTAGTATGTTCAGTTTCTAATCTAGTACCCAGCCCTCGACCAAAAAACTCAGATAAAGCAGGTTGAATTAGTTCGTTATACCCTTCCAATCTAGCGTTGTAACTATTATCTTCCTCCACATGAGAAAATGATTCTAGTCGTGAGCCAATAACTGAAGCAAAAGGATCGACCAGGCTCAAAGGAATAATAATTATGCTGGCAACAATAATACTAGTAATGATGCGAGTTTGCCAGCGAGGTTTGAGTGAGGCAAGCAAGATAAATAATCCCACTAACCAATTTAGCCAAGCTGCACGAACAGTAGATAACACAAAAGCCAAGTAGCCAAATCCAGCCACCAGAAAACGGAGTACCCCTTTGCGGATAAATAAGAGTAGTAATCCTCCTGCCATAACCACTCCAAATTTTTGGGGAATCATCATGGTACTCCAAACCCTAATTTTTAGTGGTTCAGCCCTTCCATAAGTACGAATACCTGAATTAATTAGCCAAAAATTATCCCATTGAGGCGCAACTAAATACTGAAAAATTCCATAGACACCCATCACGAGTACACCCCAAAAAAAGACTCTTTCTAGGTTTTGACGATATTGAGGATAGTCCTGCCAGTTCACATACACATGAAAGCCAAATAAAATAGGTGTTGCCCAACTTAGCAAATGGATAATAGTCGGTCCATTAATCGGCATGGTGATTAGAGAAATCAAAAACCCGTAGCCAACTCCTCCTAAGCTCAGTAAAAAAGGTAAGCTATGGCGGTAGTGTAATTTGGGTAGATATCTAATTAGAGTAAGACCAGAAATAGAAGTAACTATGAGGGGACTAAGAATCCATGGTCCATAGGTGAGATAACCTGCTTGATAATCAATCAAACGACGTACAAAAGGAGCAAGAAACCAAAGCCACCAAGTAAACCCAACATAAAGGATTGGATAACGCCGATAGAGAAATAAACCAACGACTAGAGAACCTAAAGGAAAAATAGGTACTAGAACTTTACCTAACCCTACGAGTAAACACAATAGAATTACACCAGATAAGCCGAATATTGCTTGCCAAGCTGACTTAAAATTTTGTTGAGAAGATTTGATTGGGTACTTTTTCACTTAAATAATGTTAGCAATACTCACAAAATAGCTATTTTCCTTTTGATCCCATTTTATTCTAAGTAATTTTACGCGATGCAAAAGTTAGGATACTTTCTTCTTCTTTACTCTGTAATGATATTGTCAAAATTATTTAAAACTTTGCAAAATAAGCTCTTTGAGACTTTAATTAATCAAGACTTTTAGGAAAAAAAGTTCAATGCAATTATCAGATCGAGATTTAACACAAAAAATAATTAAGATATTTGAGGAAAAAAGTATTGCTGAAGAGAATCTTCATACTAGTATAAAGCGCGTTCTTAGAAACGATACTATTATCAAAAGACATATTGATGCTTTTAATATCTACAAAGATTACCTTAAAGATAAAACTCGATTTCTAGATTGGGGATGTAAACATGGATTAGATGCTTATCTAATCCGAACCTATCTTGCCGAACAAGCTGAAATACATGGCTGTGACATTAAAGCAGAAGAAAAATGTGGTCTTCTCTATGACTCTGCTAAATTACAATATTCTCAACTCACACATAGGTATCAATTACCTTATGAAGATAGTTATTTCGATGTCGTAATTAGTAGCGGTGTTCTCGAACACGTGCCAAATGATTATGAGTCTTTAAAAGAATTACATAGAATTATCAATAAAAATGGTTATTTGATTATAACTTTTTTGCCAAATCATCTGTCTTATACAGAATTTTTTGCTAGAACTTTTAGAAATGGGGATGGAGCGCATCGACGCTTATATTCTCTGAATCAGATTAAAAAATCACTTTTACATACTGGGTTTTTACCAGTTTCTTATGGATATCATCAAGTTATTCCCTCATTAACATCTTTTTCAGCTAATGCTAATTTCGGAAAATTAAATAATTTTAAATCTTTATTGAGTAAAATTTATAGTTTTAATAACTATGCAGAGAAAATATGGCCTATCAACAGATTTGCAGCTAATATTTTTGTCATCGCTCAGAAAAAAATGATGATGTAATTTACAAGCTTATCTTATACTATAAATTTCTTTTGTTACTTGTTCTTTATCCTTAGTCTGTTCTCACCTATAATTTTTGATTGCCATATCATGAATTATGATTAACAATCAAGGATTAAAATTTGTTCTGAACTTCTATTTTCAAGACAGGTCTAATGTCTAATCTCTTAAAGCAATATCTAAGCAACGATCGATCATCAAATATTAACAATCTTATAACTCCTCATAATGGCTATCACTGGGATGGAATAAGTAGTAATTTTTTTGAAGGGTGGTATTTTCGTCTTACTCTGCCAAACATTGGTCAAACTTTTGCTTTTATGTATTCGATCGCCGATCCTATTGGAGGACAATCTAATAGTGGTGGTGCAGCGCAAATTTTAGGGATAGATGAACAATATCTCTGTCGTACTTTCCCTGATGTAGATAAGTTTTGGGCAAGCAAAAATAATCTGAGTTTAGGACATTGGGGTAAAACCGATTTACCAATAACACCTCAGTTTTTGCCTCCGACAAAATTTAAGACTCATATTCAACGGGGATATCAAGTAACGCCTCATCTCCATCAAGGTTATATTCATGATCCTGGTAATAATAATTATTGTCGTTGGCAATACCAGGTTAAACCTATCTATGGCTGGGGAAATCCACAACATCCTCAACAAGCAACAGCAGGTTGGTTATCTTATTTGCCTATTTTTGAACCAGGATGGCAGATTTTGATGGCTCATGGTTTAGCCACGGGATGGATTAATTGGCAAGGAAAACTGTATGAATTTACCGATGCACCAGCTTACAGTGAGAAAAATTGGGGTAATTCTTTTCCTCAAAAATGGTTTTGGATTAACTGTAATAGTTTTATTGATGAACCCGATCTAGCTTTGACTGTGGGGGGAGGGATCAGAAAAGTATTATGGTGGCAAGAAGAAGTGGGTTTGGTTGGTATTCATTATCAGGGTAAGTTTTATGAATTTGCACCATGGAATTCTCAGGTTAGTTGGCAAATTCAACCTTGGGGAAAATGGCAAATGCAAGCTATCGATCGAGACTTTAAGGTTATATTGACAGGAACAACCAATTTACCTGGTACTTATGTTCGGACTCCAACGGCTAAAGGATTAGTTTTCAATTGCCGTGATACAACTAAAGGTAAGTTAGAGCTACAGTTGCAGTCGCGCTCTGGAAAAACTATTCTGAAAGCTAATACCAATCTTGCTGGTTTAGAAGTAGGTGGCTCGCCTTGGCATGAAGCTTGGATAGTTTGTTAACAAGCTAACAGCTAATAACTAAATTTAATTTTAAACATTATCGATCGCTGTTTTTTCTAATAGAGAATGAGGGAGATAGATTTTCAATAGCTCGACTTCCTTTCTGGAAAAACTATTCTTATAGCTAAGACTTAATTTATTTGCTTATAATTGTTTTCTAAATTCATTTACTCAAATAATGTCAGATTGGTGGTTAGAAAGTGTTTTTTATCAAGTATATCTTCCTAGTTTCCAAGACTCTGACGGTAATGGGATTGGCGATCTACGTGGTGTCATAAATCGCCTAGATTACTTTCAAGACTTGGGCATAGATGCAATTTGGATCACACCATTTTACGAATCACCAAAAGTTGATAATGGATATGATATTAGTAATCATAAAGCTATCGATCCTGAGTTTGGCTCGATGGAAGATTTTGAAGAATAGACCTCTTGCGAAAGTATAATTAAAATGCGCGATCACGCAGTGGCAGGCTTCGCCTGATCGCAATAATTAGGATCAGAAAAGTATGAACTATGAAAGAGCTAAAAAACTTAAGCATGATGAGTTTAAAAGGTTGTGTGGTGTGACCCCACAGACATTCAGTCAAATGGTAAAATTAGTAGAAAATCAAGAAAAGTTAAAGAAGAAAACTGGAAGACCATCAAAATTAAGTCTAGAAAATCAAGTTTTAATGACTCTGGAATATTTAAGAGAATACAGAACTTATTGGGAGCATCCCACTTTTGCAGTGAGTAAAAATGCTTAGAGTAAGATGGTGTCGGAAGAAAGATAGATTGAGCTCAGAAAAAGATGACACCAGAAGAACAAGCAATAGTCGAAGAAAAACTGAAAGAGGTAGCAGAGAT
>JASJDI010000159.1 GCA_030065155.1 Xenococcaceae cyanobacterium MO_188.B29 | reverse complement strand
CAAATAACTGAGGAATATGTTCTACTTCTAAATCGGGATTGACGACAATACAAGGCTTGGTCATCACTTCACAAACATAGGTTGCTTCGGGTTTTTTAGCATTAGCAACTGCTTGAGATACATCTGTTGCCGTGATGATGCCATAAGCATCTTCAGCTGAAGCGCGATCGACAATTAAAGCTCTTACAGAATGCTCTTTCATCACTCTAGCTGCTTCGGCAATAGTCGCCAAGCTATCAATGGTGACTATATTTGTAGACATAATCTCTGCTGCTTTCATCTGGGTCTCCTCTTGTGTCTATCTCCTCTCTATCAGTTAATAATTCAGACCAATACTCATCAAAAAGATTATTTTCTAGATATCTAACTCGTTGACGAATTGATGCTTCTCTTAACTCATCGTCAGTATTTATTTTTAAAAGCATTTTTTTAGTCAAGAACTTTTCGCGATCGCCTTGAATTTCTGTAATAAGGTACATTGTTCTAACCCAATTCAAGTCTAACAGACCAAAGAAAATCAAATAATCTCATTTCTCCATAATAGTCCTCATTTTCAAGATAAATAAATAAATTGAAGAACTCGTGAAGAAATAGGCGTAGAAATTAATAATTCCCCGAAAAAGTGGTGAGTAGTTTATAATTCCTGCACCTTAGTAATTAATTCCTCGACGCGGGCTTCCTCTGCTTCCTCGGCTAACAGAACCAAGGAAGACAAGAACTTCGAACTCTTAGGAGACAAATTAAGAGTCCAAAGAGAGAGGAACAAGTTCAAAGCCAAGTTGGTCAGCTTTTCAGTTACCAATTTTCTATCGATAAGCGATCGCGCCAAAAATTACTCGGCAATAACTTTATGGACAAATTTGACCGCCATTGAACCTTCGCCCACCGCCGAAGCTACTCTTTTAATTTATAGAAAATTTCTAAGACTGCATAAAAATTATACTTTTTACCTAATAAAAAGATACAGAGCAATTAAAGGTAAAGAAAAATGATAGCAATTATTAAATCAAACCAAACTTCTTCCCCTATAAATCATGCTGATTGGAGCTTTCTTTCCAATATGTTGAGCGGTGCAGGGGGAATAATTATTGGTTGGGCGATCGCTTTTATACTCGGTTGGATTTAAATATGTATCTATGATTCCTAATTACCATGCCACAATCAAAATACTTTCATTCTTTTCCCGGTTCTGATGAATCTCTAGCTTTTCTATTGTATTCCAATCAATCACTATATCCTGGTTCTGGTTGTGAAGCAACCATGCTGCAAGAAGCTTTGGCTGTTGACGATAATCCGCCAGCAGAAAAAAAACCCAATTATTTTCTCTCCATTGGGTTAGAAATATTAGTTAGTCTCCTGTTATTGGGAATGGGACTATTAATTCAGTTGAATAACAAACCCGAGCTTGCTACCCCTAACTTGACAGTAGAAAAGGCAGAAAATATTAACTAAAAGCATCAAGCTCTTCGCATTGTAAAGTAATGGTATTTACTAATTACTCATTACTTATTATTAGAGCTTTGCTTACTCTACCTCATGCCCCGTAGCGACAATAATTTGTTTAATCGATTCTACTGATGCTTGAGTATCTATATTTACTTGTTTGCTATCGAGGTCAACATTAACTGTGGCATCAGGTTCGTGAGTTTTAATTGCTTTAGTTACTGTTTCTACACAGCCTTCACAAACCATACTAGGTACTTTTAATTCAATCATAATTACTTATTGCTTGTTTTTTCTTTGTCAATCAACAGTGAGTTCGAGGAGATTTTATTTTTCACTCCTAATTCTAAATTCTCAGTCTCACCACTTAAGAACAGAAGCATCTATCCCTTGTTCTCGTTTGATTTTACTATCTTTTTCCATCCATTCTACAATTTGATTGGGAGTTAATTCATCTACCGAAATGCCTATATCTTCAGCTATAATTTTTAGCAATCTATAAGAAGAAATAGTCAATCTCGTCAAAAACTTTTCCGAAGACGATAATAAAGCAGATTCTATTTTGGCCGATTCTTCTGGAGTTAAAAATTGGGTTGGTGATTGTTCCATATCTAATATCAATAGTTTTCCAATTTAATTTTAGAATTTTGCTGCGATCGCGTGACATTTCCTATCTTGAGATTTATTATCATTTTCTGGAGTCGCCTTTTACCTACTACTAAGTTGAAATTCTTGAGTTTCCAAGACTTCGGCATACAGTTTTTCTAATCTAACGAGATTTTGGGCTAGGGTGTAACGGTCTAAAACCCTGTGTCTGGCTTTTTGTCCCAGTAATTTAGTTATTTCTGGGTGATCGCGGAATAAGGGTAGTAGAGTTTTTAATTGAGTCGTAACATCTTGAGTATCTAAAACTACTCCTGCCCCCTCATTTAAAACTTCTCCATCTGCCCCTGCATCCGTAGCAATACAAGCTACTCCACAAGCCATAGCTTCTAATAAAGAAATAGATAAACCTTCTACTAGAGAAGGAAGAATAAAAACATCCGCTGCCCGCAGAATATCAATACGACGTTCTTCTTCAGGAACAAAACCAAACCAAATAATATTGTGTTCTTTGCCGTAATTAAGCTGAAGAGACGTTCTTAAGGGACCATCTCCTACCATAAGTAATTTACAATCATTTCCCAGATGACAATGTTTCCAAGCCTTGAGAAGAGCTTCTACATTCTTTTCGGTAGAAATACGACCTTGGTAAACAAATAGGCGTTTCGCCTGTAATTGGTATTTAAGATTAGAATACCCTGGAGAATATTTTTGCTCATCAACGCCATTAGGAATAACTACTACTTTTTGAGCAGGGACTCCTAATTTAATTAGCAAATCTCTTTGGATTTCTGAAAAGACGATCGTGCGATGATAATGAGCCAAAAAAGGGGCATAAAGCTGATAAGTAAGATATTGGGTACTAGATTTAAGATTGCGGATCTTACTATCAAAGGGTGGATGGAAAGTGGCGATTAAGGGGAGATTGAGTTCTTCACAAATCTCAGGTAAGCGAAAATCGAGAGGAGATAGAGTTAAAGAAGCATGAACCAAATCTGGTTGCAGTTTTTGCAGTGATCGCGTTAATATCTTACTCGATTTGAGCGTAGGAATCGTATAAATCTGTGATTTATAGAGAAAAGGCAAAAAAACCTCCGGACAATCGGGCCAATTTTCCAGATCCGTCGGTTCTTGAGCAAAATGTAAAAAACTGACATGATACCCTCTGTCTAACAAAGCATTAGTTATTTCTCGACCATAGGTAACATTGCCACAAAATGGTGATTTTTTTCCCAGCCAAGCGATATGCATTCAGATACTACTGTCTCTAAAGAGATAAAAAAGGCAATTGAAACCGATTAATGACAATTAATTTATTTATGTGCCAATTCAGGTTTGTTTTACCTTGCCCGTATGGGAAATATACCAGGTTAAGACCCCTCCTACTACAACTAATCCTGCTAAACCGAGAAATACTGATGATAAACCGAAACGAGCTTCGGCTTCGGCAGCTAAAACTAAAGGCAAAGAAAGAGCAATATTAACGGCATTATTTTGTAAGCCAAATACTTTCCCTCGTAGCTCTGGCGGTGTTTCTGACTGAATTGTTGTTTGCATCGGTACACCAACTAAAGCAGCAAATCCACCTAAGAAAGTAGTGACAACCAAAGCCAGCCAAAGATTTTGTGTGGCTAAAGATAAACCTACCAGAGAAGTAGCCATACCTATAGAACCCCAAAGACTGAGTTGGACACGGGTAAATTTTTGACCCCAATTACCTAAAAGTGCTGCACTAATAGCCATACCTATTCCTGCAGCAGCTAGTAAAATACCAAACTGATCTGCATCTATCTGGGGAATTTTATCCGCCATACTTACTGCTAAAACTGCTAGGGCAGCAAATACGGAGAAAAGGATAGTTAATTGGATTAAAGCGTTGCGAACTCGCCGATTTTTACCTAAATAGCGAATACCATCCCAGATATCTTGAAATACGTGGGGACTTTCTGGAGCTAAGTTTTCTGCTTTTTCTCCTGTTTTAAGCCATAGTAAAATAATCCCAGCGATCGCATAAGCTCCTCCCACTAGTAATTCTTTACCAATGTGCCAGGAGAATAACCAACCATCAACTAACCAGTCTGCTATGTTTAATAAAGGCTCTCCTACAGCAAATCCGACAATTAGCAATGCCATCATCGTTGTAGTATAGAGAGAATTGGCTGCTAATAAATGTTGCTTTTTGACAATTAAAGGAATTGTAGTTTGTTCGGCAGGAGCAAAAAATTGGGTCAGAGTAGATACTAAAAAAGTTATGCCCAACATCAAAGTAAATCCTAATGGTAATCCTTCCTTAAAGTACTGTCCTTGTGATAGCCATAATAAAAGAGGTAAAGTTAGCACAAACATACCCCGTAGAAGATTGGATATGACCAACACACCTTTTTTTGACCACCTATCGACATAAACCCCTGCCAAAGAGCCAAATAAAACTGCGGGGATAGTAAAAGCAATCATAATGGGGGATACCCATCTAGCAATAGGTTGTCCTGGCAATTGAAATTGACTAGTAACAATAGCGATCATCAAGACAAGATAAATTTTATCTGCCAACTGAGAAAATATTTGACCACTCCACAAAGTTAAAAAGCTACGGTTTTTTAAAACTGGGAGAAATCCTTGACTAGAGTTCAATTTCTCTGGATGTTTAATTTCTGATAAGTTCGTTTGAGATAAATCTGCTTCTGATTTTGTCTCGTTGTGTTCTCCAATAGATTCTGGTTCAGACAGTCGCATTCTCTCTTTTTAGTTATTAGTTATTAGTTTTTGAATAGATTTGTTTACAAGGGAGAATAACTTTAATATTTAGTCATATTAAGTCTTTAAAACTCAACTAAATACAAATTATCTACTAAATCAGCAGAACGAAGAGAACGACCACAATAGTATTGGGCATATTCTCTTAAAATTCTCTCTACCCTAATCCAAGCTGTATCTAAAGATAAGTGATTTGCTTTTGAGTCAACAAGTAATTCTACTTGAGGCAAAGCTTGACAGCTTAATTGCTGTAATAAAGTTAGTTCTAGAGCATTAACTTTATAGTTAATTGATTTTAGTATATCTCCAGATTTCCGATTATTTTCTGATTTATGAGTTAATTCGGCTAGATTTAAATCAACAATACTGCCTCTTTCAAAACTAAATCCTACTTGCCAATTAAGAGTAGCAAAATTAGGTGAAAGTAATTTTTGGCTCAAACAACAAGCTTGAACTTGGGGAGCAACTCCCGCGATCGCCAAGATATGATAAACTGCTTGAGCTAGATAAGGATAGACACTCTGTTGGTTAGCTAGCCGTTCAATTCTCCGCAAATGTTCGTTAAGTAGTTCATATAGCTCTAATTGAGATTGTTCGCTTAAAGCTAAATATAAAATCAATTCAGCTAAATACTGAGCAGCAGCTAATTTGCCTAAATCTTGGCTTAAGCCAGGATAAGTATAAATTGTATCTGCTTGAATAATTTTATCAAGGGATCTACCTTGAACAATAAGTAAATTATTAATTACAAATAACTCGCTTCTTCCTCGTAGTCGCGATTTATATTTTCTTGCCCCTGGAGCGATCGCTTTTACTATGCCCCATTCTGAAGTTAACACTGTCAATAGACGATCTGTTTCTCCTAGGGGACTTCCTTTTAAATTAATACCAGTAGCTTTATAAGTTTGACTCATTAGAAAGATAAGTAGGTATTAGGTATTAGGTATTAGGTAGTAATCAGTAATCAGTAATCAGTAAAAAAGGTAGCCTAATGACTAACACCTAACCACTAACGACTATTAATATTATCTTGTTGATGAACTAAATCTAGTCCCCGCGATGTTCCTAACCTAGTAGCACCAGCTTGAATTAGTTCTATAGCTTGTTCCACAGTTTTAATTCCTCCAGAGGCTTTAATGCCGATCTGTCCTCTGGTAATATCTCTCAATAAACGAACATCTGCTACTGTTGCACCACCAAACCATCCCGTACTTGTCTTTAGGTAAGCAACTCCAGCATCCATACATATTTCCGCAGCTAGTCTCTTTTCCGTATCGGTTAAGACAGAAGTTTCTAAAATCGCTTTGACTGCTTGTCCTGTTTCAGCACAAATTTCAGCAATTTCTTGGTAAATAGGTTCTGATTGACCCGATTTAAGCCAGCCAAGATTAATTACTACATCTAACTCGGTTGCTCCATTATCTACAGCTTCTTGAGCCTCGTACAGTTTACTCCCAGAAGTAGTAGCACCTGTAGGAAAACCAATTACGGCACAGACTTTAGTATCTTTTCCATGCAGTAATTCTGCTGCCTGTCTAACTGCTACAGGATAAACACATACAGCAGGAAAATTATATTGCCAAGCTTCCTGACAGCATTTTTCTACCTCTTGGGGGGTAGCTGTAGGCTTAAGCATGGCATGATCGATATAAGTGGCGATATCAATTTCTGATTCCGTTACGGGCATTTGAGCTAGCTTATATAACTATCTTCTCTATTTTCGCAGACTTTTAAGACAATTTTATTTAACTTCATTTCATATTTTGGTAAAGCCTTTTTTTAAAGTTGAAAACCCCATAAGATCTGATTCCCTAATCCCTACTTACTACTACCTTGTAGAGACAAGACATGCCTTGTCTCTACAGACTAACTAGTACCTCTTCATTGCTCTTGACATATCTCTTTGATCTTGGCGACGTTTGATGGATTCTCGTTTGTCGTGTAGTTTTTTTCCTCTAGCTAGACCAATACTTACTTTAATCCAACCTTTTTTAAAATACATTTTTAGCGGAACTAGGGTTAAACCTTTTTGTTCTACTTGTCCAATTAGTTTATTGATTTCTTGACGATGTAAGAGTAATTTACGATTGCGACGAGGCTCATGATTGAAGTATTGTCCGCTAGCTTGATAAGGGGAAATATGAACATTTGACAGCCATGCTTCTCCGTTGCGAATCAAAGCATAGCCATCTCTGAGGTTGACTCTTCCTTCCCTAATCGATTTTACTTCTGTGCCAACTAACTCTATACCTGCTTCATAAGTCTCTAGTATTTCATACAGATAACGAGCTTGACGGTTATCACTAATAATTTTAATCCCTGTACTGCGATCGCCCATAAAAATTACACTATCATCTACATGATCTCCCCATGTTATTAGGTAGAACTTATTATTGTATCATTTTGAAGTTAGGATAGGCTCTAGTTTAATTAGAGCCTATCCTTCCTCATATTTTCGAGCCCCTTTGTTTCCTCTAGATTATCGTGTTGGTTACTCCGTCTCGATAGCCTCTGAACCACTGGTTTTTCGTCGAGCAACTTCTGTGAACCTCCGATTAAAAAACACTTCAGACCCCACTTAATCTGTTCAGCTACCTTGATGAGCAACCAGTTTAGGCGGGGGGAAACTTCTCGGTCTGGCTCGTAGCCATACTCCCTTAGCAATTCTCCCAGTAGCTGTTCTACTATCCAAATTTCTCTCGGTTGGAGATGCTTCCGATATCTTCCCATCCTCTCTAAGGTTAGTGGTTTGAGCGTTAGATCTTTCCACTCTGCTTCTGCTTCTACATAGCCCCACTCTCTTCGCTGGTCAAAGCGGAGCATTCTTGACTCAAATTCTTCTCCGAGAAAGACACATATCCTTCTCAACTCTTGCTCTGGCTGGGTCACTAGCAATTCGTACCGCACTCTTAGCCACTGTCTCCAATCCAGTTCCTGTTCGAGAGCCTTAAGTTCGTTCAGAACTTGGCGACAGTACATGGCAGCAGGTATAGCCGAAGATGCTCTCCACCAGACTTGCTCCTTGAGAGAAACAACCACATCCCTTGGGTCTCGGTAGATATGAATAAACTTGGCTTGGGGAAACAACTTCAGAATCCGACCAACTTTTTCCCAGTTGCCAATGGTTTTCTCTCCAATCTTGACCTTGCCACTTCTCGCTGATAGTTGCCAAAGTAGCCATAAAAAAATCGATCGTGCCGAGCGCACACCTCCGCGCACTACCTGAGAAAAAGCCTCACTGTTGATAGATAGTGCTGGCCACCACCAGTATTGAATGCAAGAGCGGAGATAATCTTCAACCTCATTCTCTAACAACGGATCGCTAAAATGAATAGCTGGTTCCCAATTCGTGAAAAATCCCAACTCTAGCGGAACCAAGATTTTTGAGTGTTCAGACAACATCGATTGTAATAGTGTAGTACCACATCTACCAGTGCCGAGAATAAAAAACAAACCTGATTCTAAAGTTTCCCAATTATCTAGCATGATATTTTCCCCATAGTTACTGAGCTAGATTACCTTTTACTTTAAGTTAGGACGCAATCGAGAAGAAGTAAAGACAAAGTATAAATCAGCTAAAAGCTTGAAAATTTAAGCTATTGAAGAAAAATTAGACCCCAAAGAAAAGTTAATTTCTCAACAGAGTTTCTCGATGACTAACTTCTCTCATCGCTACTTTCCAAGTAAAAGTAAACGATTGAAACGATTCTGGGGAAACTCTATCTTCATCTAAATCTATGACCACTTTGTCTAAAATTTCAAATAAGTGACGACGCAGTCGAATTAGTTGTTCTAAATCTTCCATCGCATTAATTTGAGCAATGAGTTGTAAAATTTCGAGATTGTAAAGATCGGCACGATTTTTCTGTCTCCCTTGCCACCACATTTTTAACTGCCAGATGCCAGAGAGCAAAAGTACGCTCAGGGAAAGCAAAAATCCTAGAGGTTCGGCATACTCCACCAGAAAGCTGGGTTGATCTTGATTGTAGTAGGTCTTGGCTCCTTGATGAAAGGATAGACCTAGATAGCTTGATTCCAATGGCTTAGGAATCATTGCTGCTTGGCTATTCTGCTTGACTAATTCGTTGCGTGCTTCAAACAAAATACGAGTAATCTCATAAACAAGACTGTGAGAGAGTTCTTCATGAGTAACTAAGACTGCTTCTACTGCTACCACTGGTAATTCTTCGGGGGGAATGGGCACTGCACCATTGTAAGTTCCTTGAGGAATTTGGCTGGGGAACAAAGCTGGTCGAAATAACTGTAGTGCTGCACCTTGCTTAATGGCAACTACCTTGGTTTGACCATTATTGAGAAGTTGGCGAACGGCAGGATTGCCCAAGGCAATAACGCGAAATAAAGCATCTACCTTTCTTTCCCGCAGAGCTGCATGAGCTTGGAGGGGAGAATAGACTACTGCTTCAAAATCTTGTTCGCTTAAACCATAATGAGAGCTTAAAGACCAAAACAATTGATAAGAACCACTCTTTTTCGGCATTAGAGCAATTCTTTTTCCTTTCAGCTCGCTAAAGCTATCGATCTTAGATTCTTTGGTGACAATTAGATGTGCTATTTCGGGAAATAAAGAGGCAATTGCCTTGGTTGAGGGAGAGACAATCGTATCACTTTGGATGAGCGCTAATTGTACCCGCTCCTCCGAGAGCAACTCTAAGTTTTCTAGAGAGCCTTCTGTTTCTATCACTTCAATCTGGATTTGCGGTTGATGTCTGGCAACGACCTTGGCTAAAGCTTGAGCAAAAGCATAATATTCTCCTTGAGAACCTCCTGTCGCGATCGCCAAAGTATCGATACGGTTCTGGGAGCGAAACCATTGCCAGCCAAACATACTAGCTGCGATCAGACTCAGAAAAATCAGTGGATAAATAAATTTACTCTGCATTGACAAGGGCATTATTGCTAGAGAACCTTGGTTAGCTGAGAATAATTTAGCAAATGTTGAGTGTTAGCTGCGCTTGTTAGTGCATCATAGAACTAGGGGATTGTTCTATTCTCCTGGAAGCTTGGCTTTGATTCTGGTAGCAAAGCTTCAATTCAGTAATAAGCTGCCTGATAATTTAGCTACATACTAAGGGAAATCAATGACTGCTAATCCGTTGATTAATAGTGAAGTGGCTGTCGAGAATAAAGAATCAAATTCGCCACTAGACATATCCACTTCTCCACCGATCCAAATGAAATGGGAACTTAATATAGGCGATCGCGTAGTGCTAGCTTTGCCGATCTTACTTTTGAAGGAATAGTAAGGAGTAGGGACAATAAAGGTTAGGATAGTTAAACTTCAAATATTTTAAACTGGTTATGGCTAAATTTACTACTCAATAGAGGTGAATATATCTCCATGACCACTAACTCATCAAAAATCCAATGGCAATATTTAGAAAAACGTCCTCATCGCTGGCGGAAACAGCTTTATCTCCAAGGAACAAGAACTAAAGCATCTGTCATTTACTCCAGCATGGTTGTCAACAACCAAAGCGTACAAGAAGCAGCAGAAGATTGGGATTTACCATTAGCTGCTATCGAAGAAGTTGTTGAATACTGTGAAACTCATCAAGAGCTATTAAAACAAGAAGCAAGAGCAGAACGCCAACGCTTAGAAGATAAGGGATTCAGACTTGAGCCTAAAATTACTTATTGATGAAGATACCCAAGCTAAAGTTCTCGTATCTATGCTTAGGAATGCTGGTCACGATGTTAAAACAGTAAATGAGATTGGTTTATCTGGAGAAACAGATGAGTTGGTTCTTGAATACGCTAGAGTTGAAAATCGGATTTTGTTAACTCATAATTGTGATGACTTCGAGGTTCTCCACGAATTTAACCCCAATCATCCAGGGATTTTGGCAATATACAACAACGATGACCATACTAAAGATATGAGTAACAAAATTATTGTCAGAGCGATCGCTAATTTAGAATTGGCAAATATTCCTTTGGCTAATCAGTTTATTCCTCTTAATCAATGGAATTATTGACTTGAAGAAGCTAAAGCGATCGATAATAATAAAAACTGATGAAAGTTTATGCAGACTCTAAATATGATTTTGTGAAAAGTGGAATTAATTCTATATCTATATTTTCAAGATTTTTGCTACCAGAGCTTTCTCGATCGATAACACATATAGCCTTATCAATAATTGCTCCTAGAACACGCAACTGTTTCACTGCATCAATAATTGCACCACCAGAAGTAACCACATCTTCCACAATCAGTAGACGTTTTCCTTCAACTTTTCCACCTTCAGCCAATTTACACGTACCATAATTCTTGGGTTCTTTCCTGACAAAAAGCATGGAAATACCTGTTTGTAATGACAAAGCTGTAACTATAGGAATACCACCCATCTCTAAACCAGCCAATGTGTCTATATTATCAGGGACAAACGAGATGAGTTGGTGAGCAATCTCAAACAGCAATTTGGGTTGAGCTTCAAAAAGATACTTATCAAAATATTCAGTTGCTTGCTGTCCCGAACGCAAAATAAATTCACCCTGAATATTTGATGGTAAATTTCTTGGGCTAAAGTTTGCTTATCCATGATGAGTAGTACTCTGTCAATTTTGAAATGATGGGTTGAGATGAGACAAGGAAGACACGGCAGACAAGGAAGACACGGGAGAAAATTTAGTTACACTTATCCCTCAAATCAATCTTGACAAAGTAGTAGAAAAAAAGATTGCCATCTTAGTAACTTTTCAAGCTGATCCGTCAGACTTAAAGATAGAAAAAAAGATAGAGAGTTAGGATAAGGGCTAAAAGCTAAAAGCCAATAGCTAATAGCTTCCCCTATTAACAATCAACTACATAAACCCAATCTTGATACTTTGGTTCACGATTTTCTGTAATTGCTACTAGTGTTTGCTTTAGTTTTTCAGTAATAGGTCTATCTGGAGATAATTGATAATTTTCGATTTTTTTAATAGGAGTAATCTTAGCAGCAGTACCACTTAAAAATACTTCATCAGCAATTAAAAGTTCGGTTTTATCAACAGGTCTTTCGATAGTAGGGATACCTAAGTCTTGGGCAATAGTTAAAATACTATCTCTGGTAATACCTTCTAAAATATCTTGATCGAACCCAGGAGTAATTAATTTACCATCTCTAACAATGAAGATATTCATGCCAGAAGCTTCACAAACCTTACCCTGAGAATTGAGTAAAATTGCTTCATCAAAACCAGAACTAACAGCTTCAGTTTTAGCCAAAGAAGAAGTTATATAAGCACCACTGATTTTACCTCTTAGGGGTAAGCTTCTATCTTCTTGACGGTGCCAAGAACTAATTCGACAGACAATACCATCAGGAGGTAAGTAATCGCCTAACTCTAAGCCATAGACAAAAAAGTCTTTGTCAATATTATGCAGTCTGGGAGCAATACCCAAATCGGAAGTATAAATAAAAGGACGAATATAAAAAGATTTATCGGGCTGATTTTTTTTGACGAAATCAATAATTATTTGCTGGATTTTATCTGCTGGCAAATCATGTTGTAAAAATCTAGCACTATTGCTCAATCTGTGGGAATGACGATCGAGTCTAAAGAGTAAAACTTGCTGTGGATTTTGGGGGTTAGGAATTCCTCTTAATCCTCCAAAAGCACCAGTCCCATAGTGCAGTGCATGGGTGGCGATCGAAATATTGGCTTCAGCAAAAGGAATAAATTTGTTGCGAAAATAAGCAATAGGTAGAAATTTGTGCATATTCCAAAATTACGCTATTAGTGAATGGTAGTAGTTATAAAGAGACTTTAGCAAAATAGTTAATAATAATATAAAAAGTACCGCCAACCAACCAGGTATAAACTATGTCCTTAAATAAACCCAGAGACGTTCAAGCTTATCCCATAGCTGCTGAGACTAGAGTTCTGCGCTCGCGCACTTGGGATAGATTAAAGTTTGAAATAGAATATGCGCTGCAAAAAGGAACTACGGCTAATTCCTATTTAATTGAAGGGGATAAAGTAGCTTTATTCGATCCTCCAGGGGAATCTTTTACGGAAATCTTCCTGGCTGCATTAACCGAACGTATCGATCCCCAAAAAATTGATTACGTTATTCTGGGACATATCAATCCTAATCGAGCTACTACTGTTAAAGCCTTACTAAAAATTGCTCCCCAAATTACTTTTGTTTGTTCTAATCCAGGTGCTATCTCTCTGCGTAAGCTAATTGAAGAACAAGAATTAGAGATTAAGGTAGTCAAAAGTGAAGAAACTCTAGATTTAGGACAAGGTCATCTCCTCGAATTTATCCCGACTCCTAATCCCCGTTATCCCGCTCAACTCTGTACCTACGATACTAAAACCCAAATTATATATACTGATAAGCTTTTTGGGGCGCATGTTTGTGGCGATCAGGTTTTTGACGAAGGTTGGACTGTTTACCAAGAAGACCGTCGTTATTACTTTGATTGTCTAATGGCACCTTACGCTCGTCAAATAGGTAGTGCTTTAGAAAAGCTCTCAGCTAAACAGGCAAAAATATACGCAGTAGGTCATGGTCCTTTAGTTTACTATAGTTTGCTTCAATTAACTGCTGATTATCACAATTGGTTAAAACAACAAAGTAATCAGGATATTAGTGTGGCATTAATTTATGCTTCTGCTTATGGTAATACAGCAATTGTGGGGCAAGCGATCGCGAGTGGGATCACTAAAGCAGGAGTTAGAGTAGAATCAATTAATGCGGAATTTGCCGAGCCTGATGAAATCAAAGAAGCCATTGCTAAAGCATCTGGTTTTATTATCGGTTCACCCACTTTAGGGGGTCATGCACCAACTCAAATTCAAACTGCTTTAGGGATAGTCCTGGCTAATGCAGATAAAACAAAATTAGCAGGGGTCTTTGGTTCTTTTGGTTGGAGTGGTGAAGCGATCGATCTCTTGGAAAATAAATTCCGTAACGCTGGCTATGCTTTTGGTTTTGACCCTATTCGCGTTAAATTCAAACCCACTGATGCAGTTCTGAAAACTTGTGAAGAAACAGGCACAGACTTTGCTCAAACCCTGAAAAAAGCCAAACGCACTCGCAAAGCTAAACAAGTAGTAGGAACTTCTGAAAGCGACAGAACAGAGCAAGCTTTAGGTAGAATTGTTGGTTCTCTTTCTGTAGTGACTACCAGACAAGAAGAGTTAGCTGGAGCAATGTTAGCTTCTTGGGTATCTCAAGCTACTTTTAGTCCTCCTGGGTTAACTGTAGCAGTGGCAAAAGAAAGAGCGATCGAATCTCTGTTACACTCTGGTAGCCACTTTGTCCTGAATATTCTTCAAGAAGGCAAACATTTAGGCTTAATGAAACATTTTCTGAAACCTTTTAAGCCTGGAGAAGACCGTTTAAGTGGTGTAAGTACAGAAGAAGCTGAGAATGGTTGTCCTATCTTATCAGATGCTCTTGCTTACATCGAATGTCGCATAGATAATCGTATGGAGTGTGGCGATCATTGGTTAATCTATGCTGTAGCCGAAAAAGGCAAGGTTTTACAAAATGAAGGAGTAACCGCAGTTCATTATCGTAAATCTGGTAGTCATTACTAAGATTTATGGGTCGGCGAAATTGAAAAGAGCGATCGCTTTATGTCAAATAGCGATCGCTCCGTTTAAATTATTTCCATACCAATTACTGAGTGAGTTAGATGGCGTTTTTGTTCAAAAACAAATTCACTATAATCACCCAAAGTGTCAAGGTTAAATAAGTTGAGGAAGAGTTCAGCTATCAACCAGACACTGATTTTTAATATTGAATATTGCCATTGACTGTTCATGATCTCATCTCCTATTTTCTATTTCCTAAAATTAGTAAGAGGTTGGTTTTCTCTAAAAGGTAATAAGAGCATTAAGATATTAGAACTCTTGCAAAAGTCTTTTCGTGATAGAATAAGGAGTTTTCTTCAAATTTCTTAAATCGAGAAGATCACTATGAAATTTGCCCAATTTCAGAGATTATCTAAACAAAAATTTAAGCGTCGGACAGGAATGAGTCATCAAGCTTACTATGTCATCGTTAATGAAGTTAAAGAACAAGAAAAGAACAAAAAGAAGCCTGGTCGTACGTGTAAATTGAGTGTCGAGGAACAAGTTTTAATGACCATCCAATACTGGCGAGAGTATCGACCTTATTTTCAAATTGGAGTTGATTGGGATGTATCGGAATCTACGGTTTGTCGAACGGTACATAAAATAGAAAATATCTTGATTAAGTCGAGAAAGTTAGCTTTACCTGGACAAAAAGAACTGAGAAAATTATCTAACCCAGAAATAGTATTAGTCATCGATGTCATGGAAAGCCCTATTGAGAGACCGACCAAGAGACAAAAAAGATTTTATAGTGGTAAAAACAAAAAACATACATTCAAGACGCAAGTAATTATTGAATTAAAAACCATGACTATAATGAGTTTAAGGCATGGAAAAGGGAAAGTTCACGATTTTAAATTATTCAAGAAAACCAAGGTAAGGCTAACTAAAACAAGCACAATATTAGGAGATAAAGGCTACCAGGGAATTCTTAAGATTCACGAAAATAGTGCCACTCCAATTAAGAAACCCAAGGGAGGGAAGTTAACTAAAGAACAAAGAAGATCCAATCGAGAATTGAATCGGCTTAGAGTGGCAGTCGAACATGTGAATCGTCAGCTAAAAATTTTAAAAATTCTATCTTATCCCTATCGAAATCGTCATAAGAGATTTGGTTTAAGAGCCAATTTAATTGCGGGCATTTATAATTATGAATTAGCCGTATAAA
>JASJDI010000158.1 GCA_030065155.1 Xenococcaceae cyanobacterium MO_188.B29 | reverse complement strand
ATTAAAAGTATTCAATCACCTACCTAAAACAGGAATACCTTTTCTGCATCGTTAGTTTCAGAAGAAGAATTAACTATTGTTCTCTCAGGCTCATCTTAAAGATAAGATAATAATTTGAGAAAGTTGTGAAGATATTAAGTGAAAATTGTTGGATAAATAATAACTGCCAGAATTCACCAGTTTAGGAATGTTTGAAATTTGCTCTCTCCAGCTATTAAGAAAAAATAATAACAACTAACTACTGACAATTGTATCCGGTTAACTTTATTTATGTTGTTATACTTAATTACCTAAGGTTGTTAAACCCTTTTTTCTTACCAATTTTTCTTTTATTGTTATTCTTTTTGCCAGAGGGTTTAGTCATCCATTCTAAATGTTGGGGAAGTAATTTAGCTAAATCGTAGCGATCGAGTATAGTTTGTCTAGCGGTTTTTCTAATTTCTGCCATCTTATCGGGATTATCTAAAGCTTCTTCTACGCGATCGCTAATTTGTTGAGGATTAAAAAAATCTACCAGTAATCCATTGACCCCATCTTCAATTACTTCCTTAACAGGTTCAGTATCAGAAGCCACAATTAGGCAGCCTGTAGATAATGCCTCTAACATTGACCAAGATAAAACAAAGGGACGAGTAAGATAAACGTGAACAGAAGAAGCTTGGAGAACTTGTAAATACTCTGCGTAGGGTAATAAATCGGTAAAATGAACGCGATCGAGATCGAGGGTAAATTTTTCTAACATTGCCTCTTTGTAAGTTTTACCATCAGGCAGAGACTTACCATAAGCCACTCTATTTTTACCCACAATGACAAAATGACATTGGGGTCTTTTCTGCTGCAAAATAGAAATAGTCTCAATTAACTGAGGAAAACCACGATAAGGTTCCATTCCCCTGGCTACATAGGTAACTATCTCCTCAACTCCAGATAAATCTAACCCAATGCGGGGTAAGACCAGTTTTGCTCCTGGTATGGGTTGAAAATAGTCAGTATCAACCCCATCATGATGGACTTTAATTTTGGAGTGAAATTCAGAGGGAAACTGTTGCCGTTGCCAGCGGGTAGGAGATAATCCGCGATCGCAACTGTATAAATCAATTAAAATAGGAGCATTCTTAGTTCTAATTCTTGCCTCATCATCTGCATTAAGAGGGTCACTAGGATCGAAATCTGCATCTGAACCATGAGCACGATAAAACCATTCAAAATAACACAAGAAAGTGGCTCTCGGAAAAGCATCTTTAATGAATAAAGTGGGACCCCAGCCAGAATGACCATATACTATGTCAGGATAAAAATTTCTATCTTTTAATTGTTGCGCTAAACGATATACGGCTTGTCCTTCTAAGACTGCACTTTCTAGGGGTCGCACATAATGATGAGTTTCTGGTCTAACAGTGCGAGATTTTTCATACAAAACTTTAGTCACACCATCAATTTGACCTTCACGACGATTAGTACCAAACAAAACTTGATTACGGGGGTCTTTAGCTAGAGAGGAAGCTAAATGACGAAACTGAGCAGGAAAATTAGGATGGAGAAATAGAACTCGCATGGATTTTTTGGCTTTATAGAGTTAATTTCGATCGAAAAGTGAAATATTAACCTAATTAAGTTTAAAGTAAACAATATAGCCAATTTAATTAAAATCAACTAGATTATTTTTAGGATTGAAGCTATGAGTTCCTTGCGCGATCGCTTTAATAAATTTGCTGGTAAAACTCGTTTTGTGGTTTGTCGTGTCTTTATCCATTTGGGAGGAGAAGAAATTGCTCCTTTGCTAGGATTACTCAACCGAGTTGCTAGAGAAGCAGTAGATGCAGATGGTGACTTGGAAGTTATGGGAGAAGGATTAGTCGAAATTTGCCAACAGCTTTTACAAATGAGTACTTATTGGCAATCTGCTGGTAATGAAGGAGATGTATTTTGGAATGAAGGAGAGGCAGGAGATTATGTTAATGAATTATTTACTGATTCTGCCCAAAGATATTTATCACAGCCAGATTTAAGTGAACCTCTGGCAGAAGATGAACTGCTTTCTTTACCTGTAACTCGTAATTTAGTGGTGATTATTGCGGTAGCTGCTGAAGGGGAAGTACCTGATTTAGAAACTAACTTGGCTGATATGGAAGCTTTAGAATATGGACTTAAAGCCTTAATTAATCTGCATTATCAAGAAAAACTCAGAGCGATTCAAGTACATTTTTCTCCTGCTAAACTAGGCGATGAATTAGATAATGACCAGTTATTAACTAATTTTCCTGAATTAATTCCACTTTAGATTACAAATAATGCAAGCACTGCCCTTTGTCTTGACAAGTAAAAGAGTAGTAACTAATTTGACAGATAAGCACGCTTTTGAGACTCGATCATCAGATATAAGATAATCCTGATTACTCATAACTGATATTAATTGTTATATCGACAAATTCTAGGGAAATGGCTAATCAAATCAAAAGTTACTCAAAGACTAACTGGCTTCTGAAATCTTCCTTATATGCCTTCATCATAGCTATTGTTTTATTGATCTACGGCTATCATTTCCCTAGCTCTAATAATCTGATCGAAATTCCTCCTGTACTCGCTTTACTCAATCCTGGACTCTACAAAAATGACTACTATGTTCGCGAATTACTACAAATCACTCCTCGATATTACTATCAGTACTTAATTTATTGGACAACAGCTAAATTAGGATTGGACTTATACTTTACCTATTTTCTTTATTATGTTCTAGCTTTTTCCTCGTTTATTGTAGGACTATATGCCCTTGGAAAAAGGTTTGGTCAATCTCAGTTAGCTGCATCAGTTTTAGTTTTTTTAGCATTTTCCAGTTTTGGTGGAACTGTTGGCTATGTCTCTCTTTTCCGCGCTGAGCCGATTCCTGCCGTTTTAGCAATGGGTTTGACAATTTGGGGATTTTACTTTGGTTTTATTCAGCGTTGGAAAACTAGTTATTTATTTTTTGGTCTTGCTTGTCTTGTGCAGTTTTTAATAGGAGTTCTACCAGGGCTTTTAATGATGCCACTTTTGATTGTTGATGCCAAGAAAAATAATAATTTTGCCAAAATCATTCCTCCCTTATTTATCTTAGGAATATTTGCTTTCTCGATCTATTTACCTATGAAAATTAGTGGGAATACAAGTAGTGGTTTAATTAGCAATCAAGAGTTTATCTATCTCTACGGATATCTTCGACATCCTCACCATATTATTCCCTCTCATTTTCCGATTCAAAATTGGAGAAGTTTTATTTTTTTAATGGCAAGCGGAGTCTTATGTATTAAAAGCTCAGATTCTCTGCATTCAGAAGATAAACAGCGTCTTTTGATCGTTATTTTGACATCTCTATTTACCCTCTTAATAGGATATATTTTTGTTGAAATATATCCCGTTGCTCTGATAGCAAAACTACAGCTAGCGAGAACAACCCCCTTTGCCCAACTGATGATAATAATCGCTATTAGTGTTCTTATCAAAGAACATTACCGCCAAAAAAATCTAGCTATCTGTATCCTTCTATTAGTGACACTAATCAACAAAAATGGTACCATTTTGCTTTTTTTAGTCACTTTAGGCTTAGTAGTCTTAAAAAAAATAAACAAGTTACAATTGCTTCGCTCTCGTCTAATTACGGGGATAATAATCTTATCATCATTGTTATTTCTGGCTCTCTATCCATCTCCTGCATCCCCTACAGTTGCGTTCAATCGAATTGTCTTGAAAATAATTTTATTTCTAGTCCTCGCTTTTCCCTTTTTTATTGAAGAATTTGAACAACTTGGTCGCTTAATTAAAACGATGGTTTATCCTTTGGCTATAGTTTCCTGGATGTTCTTGATGCTTGGACTTCTAGGAAGTCTGCCCGAAAATTTGTCTAAATTCGTGCAAAGTCAAATTAGTGGTACTAGAAGTCAGGTTACTCCTAAAGATCAAGTGACTAGATTAGCGTTACGATTTCGAGAGCAGAGTGAGGAAGATGCTCTTATTTTGACACCTCCTTCACTGACTAAATTTCGATTTTATTCTCAGAGATCTACTGTGTATACGTTTTATAGTTTTCCTTATACAGATCGAGGAGTACAAGAATGGGCAAATCGCTTGGAAGCTATCTTAGGAAAAATACAACCACCTTTGTCTCATCGCAATCTAGATATTTTGTATCGCAATCGGAGTAGTTTTGAATTAGTAAAAGCAGCAAAAAAGTTTGGTGCAAATTACCTTCTGACACGCTCTGACTGGCATTCAGCTCTTGAGGAAATAGTAGATCGAGAAGGCAAATGGGTAATTTATAAAATTACTTCTGGGAATTAACAATGAATTAACGTAGAATGTATGGGTATCTAATAGAAGTCTCATTCCATATATTCTTTAAAGTCCTCTAGTGTTTCATTGAAATCATCAGACATCCATACCATACCTTTAGCACTACCTGGTTTACGAGATTGCTTGACAGGATTAGCTGGTATTAGTTGTACTACTGAAATATTGTCTTTAGTAATCAGTATTTCTTCTCCACGCATTGCTGCATCAATCAAATCTGTAGTTGTTAACAGAAAACTCGATCGAAGTAGGATTAGTTCAACCTATTACTTCATCTGATGAAGAAATTAGCTCAAATAGAGAAAAAACAACAGTAAAACCCAAGAAAACTCGTAAACCTCCTGCACAAGGCTGGATTTTCCATGAAAATGGCATAGTCGAGTTAGTAGCTTATAATCCTCATCAAGTTGGAGAACAACGCACTTGGGATAATCCTAGAGGTTGTCAATGATAAATAGTTTATTTTTAAAATTGAATAAATAAAAACTGAATTTATAGTGCGTATTCTTAGTGGTTTTGGGTTGATTACAGGAGCAACTTATCCTTTTAGGGCATTGGTAACTTTTATCCGTAACCCTAGATTGTGGCAATACATAGCTATACCCATTTTAGTTAATTTGGTAGTAGCGATCGCTCTTTATAGTGGATTATTATTATTTGGATTCCATATAGTTGAAGATGTAACCGTAGATGTCTCTCGGTGGCTGGATAGTACTATTGCTAATTTACCTGCTTGGCTTGGTTTTTTGGATTATGCAACTGTCGGATTATCTTTCTTGTTACGTTTGCTATTAATTTTAGTGTTGCTAGTGGCAACAGGCTTTTTACTAACTCAATTTGGTGTCCTGTTAGGCGCACCTTGGTATGGGCAACTATCAGAACAACTAGAAAAACTCTGTACGGGTAAAGTCGAAATTATTGAAGTAAGTATTTTTAGGGATATAGGAAGAGCAATTTTATTTGAATTAAAAAAACTAGTTTTAATTGCTGTGGTAGGAATTCCCTTATTTTTGCTCAACTTTATCGTCGGCATAGGAACTTTAGGTTCAACTATAGGTTCTTTAACTCTTACCGTTACTATAGTTTGTCTAGATTTTTTAGATTCTCCATTAGAAAGAAGAAGACTACCTTTTCGGCAAAAATTAAGTATAGTCTTTCGTAGTTTACCTGCTAGTGCTAGCTTTGGTGTTGTTTGTTTAGGTCTAATTAGTATTCCTTTACTTAATCTATTTACTATTCCTCTTTGTGTCGCTTCAGGAACTCTCTTTTTTTGCGATCGAATTTTACCTAAATAGAATTATATCTTATGAAAAAGAAATCACGCCATTAAGCAAAAATTTTAGGAGAAATCTAATTTGCCCAAATTCCGTATTCGTCAACACGTTAACCCTCTGAGTCGTAAATTTCAAAAGTCGATCGCGCTTCCCGACTGGAATAAAATTTATACTACTTCAGATAATCCCTTCCATTTAGATATTGGTTGTGCCAGGGGCGGATTTTTATTACAGATGGCACAACTACAATCAGAAAAAAACTTTCTTGGTATCGAAATCCGTGAATCTTTAGTTACTAGTGCCAATCAAAAAAGAGATGAACTAGGCTTAAGCAATCTTCATTATCTTTTTGGTAATATAAATACTTCTGCTACTACACTACTAGAATCTTTACCTACCAATTCTTTACACTACATCACCATCCAATTTCCCGATCCTTGGTTTAAGCAAAAACACAAAAAACGGAGAGTAGTTCAACCATTATTAGTTAATACTTTGGTAGATTATTTAGTAACCGATGGTATGGTCTTCTTGCAATCTGATATAGAAGAAGTGGCCATCGAAATGGGCGATCGCTTTTCTGCTCATCCTCTTTTGGTTCGACAACATTCAGAAACTTGGTTAGATACTAATCCTTTACCCATAGCAACAGAAAGAGAATTGTATGTACTCTCGGATGGTAAACCTGTTTATCGTGTTTTGTTTAAGAAAAGTTATTAATAAATCTAAGGAAAAATAAAAAACCACACCCAAGAAGAGAGCGTGGTTAAGAAAAACAATTAATGAAATAACTATTAGTTTTTAGTACACTCCAGGGTTATAGCGATTATCGCCAGAAGTCATTACATCCGCAATATCAGTAACTACAAAGTTATCTAAATTAGCTTGTAATCTTTCTTTTTGGCGATCGCTCAAACCAGGAATAGACAAAACATCCTCTACAGTTTCGTAGGGAGAATTTTTAATAATTTTGCTAGCTAGAGTAGGGTAAAATCCGCGTAATTCACGAAAATCCCGAACATCACTATTATTAAGATCGATCTTTCTGCCTACTTCTCCCAATTTGGCATCAGCATCATTACGACGTTCTGATACTGCTACCGCTAACAGAGGGGATGATTGACTATAATAGTTCAAGCCCAAGTCTATCGCTTGTGCCTGAGTCACGCCAGAAAATCCCCAAAAACATACAGTTAATAATACTGTGGCGATCGCACCTACCAATCTCTTCATCAAACTCATTCCTCCCAATACTGAATAAATAATTACAGAGAAGTTGACTATTTCTCTACAAGATTAATTTTTGTTTTATATCATTTCATCTTATCTCAGTAACTGCAATACTTTTCCATCAACTGCCGACAAATATCTAGAATTGTAATAAAGAACAAAAATAAAGGCTTAGGTCAAAGCATTTGTGGCAAGATAATAAATTGCTTGTCTAAAATTTTTTAGGAAATTTCAATTATGGCTCTTAGATTAGGTGACACGGTACCTGATTTTACTCAGGCTTCTAACGTAGGAGATATCTCCTTTTATGACTGGGCAGGGGATAGCTGGGTTGTACTCTTTTCCCATCCTGCCGACTATACTCCTGTGTGTACTACCGAATTAGGGGAAGTTTCTAAACTAAAACCTGAATTTGAAAAACGCAATGCTAAAGTAATTGCTCTTAGTATTGATGGGGTGGAATCTCATCAAGGCTGGATTGGTGATATTAATGAAACTCAAAGCACTACAGTAGATTATCCCATCTTGGCAGATGAAGATAAAAAGGTTTCTGACCTTTATGACATGATTCATCCCAATGCAGATGCTAAAGTGACCGTACGCACTGTTTTTGTAATTGACCCCAACAAAAAATTACGTCTAACTATTACTTATCCTCCTAGTACTGGACGTAACTTTGAAGAGATTTTGCGAGTAATTGATTCTTTGCAACTAACCGATCAATATTCTGTTGCTACTCCTGTTAATTGGAAAGATGGAGAAGACGTAGTTGTAGCCCCTTCTATTCCTACTGAAGAAGCAAAACAAAAATTTCCTAAAGGTGTTGAAGAAATTAAACCTTACCTACGTATGACTCCTCAGCCTAATAAATAGTTAATTCTCAGCTTTTAGCCCGAAGGGCGGGCGTGGAATAAGCTGGCGAAACACCAGCATTTCCGCCCACTCTTAGCTCTTAGTTTCAGTAATTGCTAGGGGTTAAAGGCTAATGGCTCATTGTGAGAAAACTTGATAAATAAGCAATAACTCATAAAAAAATGACAAAAAACAAATAACTATCAAAATTGAGCCTTATTAGTTAATAATAATTAAGCTATATTAATCAATAATTTTGATAATGGATCGTCGTACTTTTTTGAGTTGGGTAGGTGTAGGAGCATTAGCCAGTTCACTTCCTATCGTTATTATTGCTTGCAGTAATTCTGAAGATAATAGTACAGGATTAGAACAAAATGCTACAGAAGTTAAGACGAATAATTTTCAGATGATAGGATTGGCTTCCGAATTAGATACCAAGGGTGTTCTCGTCAATGAAGATATTGCGGATAAGCCTGTAATGGTATTTCGTCATCCAGAAACTGAAAAATTAATAGCACTAAACCCTGAATGTACACATCAGAAGTGTAATGTTGAATTAAATATAAAAACAAATCTTTTAGTTTGTCCCTGCCACGATTCTCACTTTGCATTGGATGGCACAGCAGTTAAAAAACCAGCTACAAAACCCTTGGAGGTTTATAAGGTTAAACAAGAAGAACATCTTATTTTCGTTAAAGTTGTCTAAAATATCGTGGTTAGTTGGCTGGACTGTCTACTTTAGCAAGATATCAAATCTAGTAAGATAATTTGTAACTAAATATTTTTGTAACTTGTTTGACTATGAATCCTGCACTATCTCAATTTGGTAAGCAAATGTCTCAACTCACAGGAGTTAGGGCAATTATGAAAGATATTATCGAAACTTTACAGAGTGGTGCAGGGAAAAATTTTATTAATTTGAGTGCAGGAAATCCTGTCATTTTGCCAGAAGTAGAAAAATTGTGGCGAGATTGTACAGCAGCTTTGTTAGCTAGTAATGAATATGGTGAAGTAGTATGTCGTTATGGTTCATCTCAAGGATATACACCGTTAATTGAAGCAGTTGTTAATGATTTTAACCAACGCTATGGACTAAGTTTGAGCGACCGTCATATCCTGATTACTCCTGGTTCACAAGCACTATATTTCTACGCTGCTAATGCTTTTGGAGGTTATACCCAAGAAGGAGAATTAAAGCGGGTAGTTCTACCTCTTAGCCCTGATTATACTGGTTACGGTGGGGTTAGTCTCACTCCTGAAGCACTAGTTTCTTATCAACCAACTCTAGATATAGATGAACAAGAACACCGTTTTAAATATCGTCCTGATTTTAGTCAGTTACAGATAGATAATAGTACTGGTTGCGTTATTTTTTCTCGTCCTTGTAATCCCACAGGGAATGTTTTAAGTGACGAAGAGGTGAGTAAGATTGCTGCTTTGGCTAAGGTTAATAATGTCCCAGTTTTAGTTGATTCGGCTTATGCGCCACCTTTCCCTGCTTTAAATTTTACTTCCATGACACCTCAATTTGGGGATAATATTATTCACTGTATGAGTTTATCGAAAGCAGGATTACCAGGAGAAAGAATTGGGATAGCTATTGGCGATCCCCAATTAATTGAAGTGCTAGAATTTTTTCAGACTAATGCTTGTATTCATTCTTCCCGTTATGGACAAGCGATCGCAGCTAGAGCAATTGCTTCTGGTAAACTAGCAGATATATCTCTTAATGTGATTCGTCCCCACTATCAACGCAAAATAGAGATTTTAGAAAATATTTTGGCTGAATCTATGCCGAAAAATTTACCCTGGTTTTTGCATCGAGGGGAAGGGGCAATTTTTGCTTGGTTATGGCTCAAAGATTTACCCATAACTGACTGGGATTTATATCAAGAATTGAAAAAAGTAGGGGTAATAGTCGTACCTGGTAGTAGTTTCTTCCCTGGTTTAAGAGAAGAGTGGCAACATAAACAAGAATGTGTCCGTATTAGTCTTACAGCTACAGAAGCAGAAATTGCGACGGCGATGAAACTGTTAGCCAAAGTAGTTGAAGGAGTGTATCAACAATCTTTGGTAGTGGTAAATAGCCAATCGTGAATTGTCTTCACGCCCTTAAAAGCCCTGTCGCCATACCCCATCGAAACTTTGAAAGTCTCCCACTCACAAGATAAAATTATCGTATAATCAAGATACGGAAACTCTTCACGAACCGTTACTCCCAGTTTTACTAAGGAGAAAGACTATGTTCTTAATAGCACTTAGACTTATTGTTCTTTTAGCGATCGCTTATCTATTTGGTTTGCTAGTCGCTTGGTTATTCTCGTTATATAATTCTAGTGACGGTGGTGATGATTTTCGTCGCGATGACCCTGATACTCCCCAACCACCAAACCCGAGAAAAACTTTGGAACTTCAAAAAGATAAAAAACGATTGGTAGAAGTTGATGAATCTTATTACCTCGAAGAATTTGATTTAAGCAAAAAGCAGTAGTTTAGTACTATAGGTGAGGTAATCTAGCAGCCGAAAGACTCAATCGCTGCAAAAAACCTCATCTACAGAAGTAACTAGCAAGTTACCAAGGCGATCTTTTTCTAGATTTGCTTTACACTTGTAGTTAGTAATTAAAAATCGTAATCGCTATCAATTTCTACATCTAAAGTATCTTCATCAATCCTGACATAAAGAATATTGGGACGACAGCAAACCTGACAGTCTTCAACGTAAGATTGCTGCATACCTGCACTTATATCAATAAAAGTAGTATTAGATTCACCACAGAAGGCGCAAATATATTCTGCTGTTGTTTGCATATTTAGTTATGAGTTATTGGTCATTAGTTATTAGTCATTGGTTGGTAGGAAAATAGAGTAAGCAAGAATTACCCATGAGAATAGACAAAGAACAAAGAACAAATGGCATTTAGCTACAATAATTCTTAAAAATCAAATAGACTTGCTATAACTCATAGCATCGTCTAAGTGTTTAATTAAAGTACTGGTTGGCAAGGCGGTAGTAAGATGATTCCAGGGTAAGATTTGCTCGGTTTTCCAGTTCTCATGAACATAAAAATCTAAGGGAGGAATTTGTCCTTTTAATTGCTTAAATGCTCGTTTATAACTACCAACAGAATCCCCATATTCTCTAGTTAATTCTAATAATTTTGCTAATCGACGATCGCCCCTAGAGATCAAGGCTTGAATCACTGACCAATTATAACTTTCTGGACGAAAATCTATACCTTGCGAGCGCAGTTTTTTGGCTAGATATTTGAGTTTTTTATTGGCTTCAGGATTAACTCCAAACCATTGAAAAGGTGTATGAGATTTTGGGACAAAAGTACTGCAACCAAGAGTTATTCGCAATCCTTTGGCAGCTTTTTTAATTTCTTGCATCATCTGAATCGTTGCTTCTATATCTTCGCTTTCTTCTCCTGGAATTCCTACCATCCCGTAGAATTTTATTGCTTTTAAACCCCCTGCTTTAGCATTAATAGCTGCTTGAATTATTTCTTCGTTACTCAGTTTTTTATTAATAATTTGTCGGAGTCTGGGAGAACCACTTTCGATCGCAATAGTAATCGATCGAGTATCTCTTTTGGCTAAAGTTCGGGCTAATTTTTCGGTAACAGTATTGGTGCGAACCGAAGCAATACTAAGGCGAATATCTGCATATTTTGGTTGAGTAAGATAGTCTAATAAAGTATCAAATTCTGGATGTTGTGTTACAGATGCTCCTAATAATCCTAAACGATTAGTAACAGTTAATCCTTTTTCAATTGCAGGAATCAGAGAACCTTCCAGGGAGGCAGTGCGAAAAGGTAAAGTAAGATAGCTAGCTAAACAAAAACGACACATTTCTGGACAACTGCGTACCACTTCCACCATGTAAATATTTTCCCAAGCAGCTTTTTCCGTTACTACTGTCGAAGCAGAAAGGGTATTACCTCGGTAGGTTTGTTTCTGTATCTGAGATGGTATCTCTGTATCTATAGGTTTAATCGAGGCGATCGCGCCATCACAACTGTTATTATAAGTTACTGTGTATAGACTGGGAATATAAATACCTGGAACTTGAGCAAGATGCCGTAATTTAGTCTGGCGGTTACTTGTTCTGACTTGCTGATAAGCATCAATAAAACTATCTAACAGATTTTCTCCATCTCCCAATAAGATAACGTCAAAGAATTCTGCCAAAGGTTCGGGATTGGCAGTTAAAACAGAACCACCACCAAAAATGAGAGGATGGCTATCTTGACGATCTTTAGCATAGAGAGGAATATCTAAAGATTCCAATAAATTAAAAATATTAATATAATCCAGTTCCCAAGAAACAGAAAAGCCTAGAAGTTCAGGAGATGAAGGCAAGGATTCAGAAATATCAGTAAACAAACGACTTACCGCTACATCAGAACGCATTGCTAAAGTAGCCCAAACAATTTGATAACCTAGGCTAGTGATACCGACACTATATTCATTAGGAAAAGCAAAAATGAGCGGTATAGCATCAAAATCTGTAGAAGCAGGAGTGAAAAGAAGACGTTCTTGAGTAAATACAGTCACAGAGATAAAGATTGTGGTAAGCATCTTTATTTTAAAGGCTTCAACCTAATCTACTCAATCCTTCTCCTCTGGGGGTTTGACAAGTCAATAAGTATTAACACGTAAAAATTTAAAAAAGTACTAGCTTTTTTATGTAAATTCACTTAGAATAAGGTTAGTATATTTACGGACATAGATTAGGTTGACATATTTCCTAGAGAAAACAAAGAGGCAAGCTTAATTATCCAAGCTTCTCAATGTTTAGACGAACTGTGAAACCTAACAATCCCTAAGTTTTGGACTTTATTAGGATATTGGTACTCGCCGATATCCTACTTTTTTTGCAGAAACGAGCGAGCAAAAAGTTAAAATAACGGGAGTTCAGAATTATGGTGTTTTCATTGAAACTGCTAGTCCTAAGTAACGGTCATGGGGAAGATATTATTGCCGTTCGGATTCTGGAACAATTGATGGTCGATCGCCATAAACTGGAAATATTGGCTTTACCTATAGTTGGTAGAGGAACTGCCTATCAACACAAAAATATTCCTCTCCTTGGCGAAGTTAAACAAATGCCTTCTGGGGGTTTTATTTACATGGATAGCAACCAGTTATGGCGAGATGTACAGGGTGGTTTAGTTCAATTAACAATTAAGCAATTACAAGTTATCCGTAAATTTGCTCAAGATGGAGATTTTATTCTGGCAGTAGGGGATATAGTTCCTTTGTTATTCGCTTGGCTTAGTGGTGCTAACTATGCTTTTGTGGGTACGGCTGGATCTGAATATTATTTACGTAACGAAGATGGCTGGCTGAAACAAACCTCTTGGTTAGAACGTCGATCGGGGTCTGTTTACCATCCTGTAGATCGTTGGTTGATGAAACGCTCTCGTTGTCAGGCTGTTTTTCCCAGAGATGAGCTAACAACGGAGATTTTGCAACAATACGGGATCAAAGCTTATGACTTAGGCAATCCCATGATGGACGGGATATGCCAAACTAACATAACTATACCAGAAAAGAACACTTTATCTATCTTGCTGCTTCCTGGTTCACGAATACCCGAAGCGGAACGCAATTGGCAACAGATAATTGATGCCACGCCAGGAATTATGGCTAATTTTAATAACCGTCCTATCTTATTTTTAGCTGCGATCGCCCCTGGTTTACAATTAGCATCTTTTACCAAATATTTAAAAGAGCAAGCTTGGCAGCAAACATCCTCTGTAAATAACCATATACAAGACGATCGAGCTATTACTCTTACTCAACAAAATGCTACTGTCGTGCTGACACAAAATGCTTACCAAGAATGTTTAACTCTAGCGGATATCGCGATCGCTATGGCAGGAACAGCCACAGAACAATTTGTAGGGCTAGGTAAACCTGTAATTACGATGCCAGGAGAAGGACCTCAATTTACTTATGCTTTTGCCGAAGCCCAAACCCGTTTGTTAGGATGCTCAGTAATTTTAGTTGAACAAGCAGAACAAGTAGGCAATAAAATTAAAGATATCTTAAATAATCCTCAACAAATGCAGCGTATTACTGTGAATGGGAAACAACGCATGGGCAATTCTGGGGCTGCTGTACGTATTGCTCAACATTTAACCGAAATACTCTCTAAAATCACTCAAAAATCCCCATAAAACATGAAATGGCTATCTAAAAAAGCAACAGCCCTACTAGTGGCATACTATGCTCATATGTTGGAATATAGAGCAGAAATATTTTTGTGGGCATTATCAGGCTCTTTACCAATTATTTTAATGGGAGTCTGGATCAAAGCAGCCCAAACTAGTGACTTTGGCTTAAATTCTACCGATTTTGCTCATTATTTTTTTAGTGTATTTTTAGTTAGACAATTTACTACTATTTGGGTTATTTGGGAATTTGAAAAAGAAGTTGTGGAAGGAAAACTTTCTTTTCGACTGCTGCAACCTATCGATCCTGTTTGGCATCATGTTGCTAGGCATTTAGCCGAAAAAATGACTCGTATTCCCTTTGTGATTTTGTTTTGTGCTTTATTTTTTCTTCTTTATCCTGATGCTGTTTGGCTACCAACTTGGCAAAGTCTGTCTTTATGTATAACAGCGATCGTCATGGCATTTATTCTACGTTTTTTGATTCAATATACTTTTGCCATGTTTGCTTTTTGGACAGAAAGAGCTACTGCAATTCAACAATTTTGGTATTTATTTTATCTTTTTCTTTCAGGAATGATTGCCCCTTTAGAAGTTTTTCCTGAAAATGTGAGAGCAATTATTGAATGGACTCCTTTTCCCTATTTAATGCATTTTCCTGCTGCTATTTTAGCTGGAATTCCTATTGATTTTATTCACAGTAGTTTAATTATGTTAGGCTGGTCACTTTTCTTTTTTATTACTAACCGTTGGCTATGGAGAAAAGGATTAAAACATTATTCGGGAATGGGAGCTTGAACATTGAACATTAAACATTAAACATTAAACATTTAACATTTGAAGATGTATGAAAATAATGTAAATTATAATAAAACTTATCAATTTGCTATTAGAATTGTTAATGCTTATAAGTATTTAACTGAAGAAAAAAAGGAGTTTGTTTTATCCAAGCAGTTACTAAAAACTGGTACATCTATTGGGGCGAATGTTGCTGAAGCTAATGGAGCAATCTCTTCAGCAGAATTCTCTGCTAAAATTTCTATTGCTTATAATTATTTAATACAAGAATATCAAGTCTTTCAATAGTATTTATCAAGATGCAGATGAAACTGCCAAAATATTATTTTCAATCTTAAAAAATACCAGAATTAATAGCAAAGTGTAAAGACTAACTGTTAAATGCTAAATGCTAAATGAATTGAAATGAGTATAGATAAATCAAGACTTAAGAAGATTATCGCTCAAATTTTTGAATGTGCGGAGACTGTAATTGATGTTTTAGGTTGTGGTTTTGAAGATAAAGTCTATGAAAGAGCTTTAATCTATGAGTTAAGTAAGAACAGATTTAATATTGAACCTCAGTATCCAATTAATGTTTATTATGAAGGAATTATTGTGGGAGATTTTTACGTTGACATTTTAGTTGAAAAATATATTTTAGTTGAGGTTGTAGCCGTTGACAGCTTAACAGAACAACACAAAAAGAAATGTGTTAATTATCTAAAAGCTAGTGAATTAAAAGCATGTTTATTAATTAATTTTGGTGTTCCTGAGTTAGAAACTAGAACTTACGCATTGACAGAATAATGAGATAATGCACTCATAAGTGAGAGTCATCGAAAAAACAGGTATCGAACAATCAGAAAAATCAGCAAACCCT
>JASJDI010000157.1 GCA_030065155.1 Xenococcaceae cyanobacterium MO_188.B29 | reverse complement strand
GGTAATACTCAAGTAGGAGAAGGGTCTAACCTGGTAGAACAAACCAAACAGAGCTTAGAACAAATTCTGACAGTATCTTATCAAATCGATCGACTAGTTCAATCTATTTCTGAGACTACTGTATCTCAAGCAGAAACTTCCGAGGTGGTGACTCAATTAATGAAAGAAATTGCTCAAGTATCTGAGCGTACCTCCTCTGCTTCTAAGGAAGTGTCCTCTTCTCTAGACGAAACAGTATCTGTTGCCCAAAAGCTACAAGCATCAGTAGGGACTTTCAAAATTGACAAGGAAGATTAATGACAGTTATGCAATATCGAGGTTTGATTGATTAATTTAGGTTAGCAAAATGTCAGAGGATAAAGAATTTCAGGTACGACTTCAATTTTTAGAAGAGGCTCAAGAATACTTGGATAATATTGAGTCGGGACTGCTAGGAATAGGCTCTGGCAAAGTTAATTCTCAGCACATGGACGGTGTATTAAGGGCTGCTCATTCTATTAAAGGTGGAGCAGCGATGATGGGGTTTGAAGAACTAAGTCATTTAGCTCATCGTTTGGAAGATTTTTTTAAAGTACTAAAAGTAGGGAAAACAGAAGCTATTGATGATGGTTTAGAAGGTTTATTATTAGAAAGCGTTAAATCTCTTCGTCAAGTTACTAGTTACAATCGACAGCAGGTAAATATCGATCGCCAGTGGTTAGATGGTAATGTTAGTCCACTTTTCGATCGACTTCATCAAATTCTAGGAGATCCTCATCCAGAAGATGATGCTGCTTTATTGTCGGCAGAAATGGGGGAAGACATGAGTATCCTCATCTTTGAGACAGAAGTAGAAGAATCTCTGCAACAACTAGAGTCGCAGTTAAATAATTTTGAACCTACTGCTTTAAGAGAATATTTAGTGACTACAGCTATAGAATTAAGCGGTTTAGGAGAGATTTTAGAGCTACCAGCTTTTAGTAGTCTGTGTCAATCTGTCATTACTCATCTAGAAACAAATCCAGAGCAGTTAGAAGAGATTGCCCAATCAGCACTGAACGAGTGGAGGCGATCGCAGGCTCTAGTCTTAATTGGTCAGACCGATGTTTTAGCAACTTCTTTAGATTTAACAAATACAGCATCAATTAACCTTGAGCCACAAATAAATGCTAGTTTCGAGGCTAAAAAATTTGATGAAATAGCTGATTCTGACTTAATTACTTCTTTCTTTCAGCAAGAAGCTTTAGAAGAAGAAGAAACAACTAAAATATTTGATGCTCTTGAAGATTTCAAAGCTAATCTACAAGAAGAATCTCTCGCTTCAGATACGGATTTTTCCTTAGTTTCAACTGAAAAAGCGCAAAATGCTGTCGTTTCTGAACAAGAAGCTGTAGTTAACAACTCTGTCAAAGAAAATACCATCAGAGTTCCAGTCCAACAATTAGAGGAACTAAGCGACTATTTTGGTGAAATTTCCATCGAAAGAAATGGTTTGAATTTACGCTTGCATAGTTTGCGAAATTTAGTTTATCTCCTTAGTCAAAGAGTTAAAACGCTAGAACAATCTAACTTTCAACTGAGAATTGCCTACGATAAAGTTGCTACCGAAGCCATCCACGTTAGATCTACAGCATCAGTTAACTCTGAAGTGACTAGCAAAACAGTTAATCCTTCTTTTGTTCATTCAGAGCCAGAATATTTTGATAGTTTAGAAATGGATTCCTACAGTGATATTCATCTACTATCCCAAGAAGTAATGGAAACTGTAGTCCAAATTCAGGAAGTAACTAAAGACATCGAAATAAATTTAGAAGAAACAGAGCGAAACGCCAAGGGATTAAATCGTACTACTAAGCAAATGCAGTCTACGATTACTAAAGTACGGATGCGTCCTTTATCGGATTTAGTTAGTCGTTTTCCTCTAGCACTACGCAATATGGAAATGCAGTATGGTAAAAAAGTGCAATTAAAAGTCCGTGGTGGTTCTACCTTAATCGATCGATCTATTCTCGAAGCTCTTAACGATCCTCTCCTTCATCTATTTCGCAACGCTTTTGACCACGGTATTGAAGATAGCGACACTCGTCTACAAGCAGGTAAACCAGAACAGGGTTTAATCACTATCAGTGCTAGTTATCGAGGCAACCAAACAATTATTACCCTGAGTGACGATGGTGGTGGCATTGATGTAGAAAAAATTAGAGCTAAAGCAATCCAAATAGGTATTAGTGAAGCAGAATTAGCTAATGCAAGAAAAGAAGACTTACTAGAATTAATCTTTGAGCCTGGTTTTAGTACTGCTAAGCAAGTAACTGACCTATCTGGTAGAGGGGTAGGTATGGATGTGGTGCGTACCAATATTGAACAAGTTAACGGCAAGATTCAAGTAGATACAGAATTAGACATAGGTACTACGTTTACTATTAGCGTTCCTTTTACTCTTTCTGTCATTCGTGTTTTGTTGGTGGAAAGTAATGATATGTTATTAGCCTTTCCTACCAGCACTATTGAAGAAATGCTCATATTGCAGCCCGAGTTAATTATAGAAAGTGCAGGAGCAGAAATTCTCAATTGGGAAGGGTTTATGGTGCGTCTTGTTCGCTTACATCAATGGCTTCATTTCTCATCTTCTCAAAGTATATCCAATCTTGATAGTGAAGCCAGCCCCTTAATCGATCGACCTACGGTCTTAATAATTGCACAAGGAAACGAGTTAGTAGGAATTCAAGTAGACCGCTATTGGCAAGAAGAAGAGGTTACTATCCGTCAGGTAGAAGGTAACTTATCTCTCCCTCCAGGTTTTAATGGCTGTACGATTTTAGGGGATGGTCGAGTTGTACCTTTAGTTGATGCCAGCGCGCTTCTAAATTGGATTGAAAATGATGGCTATACTGCTGTTGCACCACCTCTAATTAATTCATCTGGGGGACAGTCTACAGGTAAGTCTACAGGTAATTTAATCGGAGAATTGTCATCAACTACTATTGTTCAGAAAAATACGGTGATGGTTGTAGATGATTCAATTAATGTCCGTCGCTTCTTAGCTATGACTTTGGAGAAAGCTAACTATAGAGTAGAACAAGCTAAAGATGGACAAGATGCTATAGAAAAACTCCAAGCGGGAATAGCCATACAAGCAATCATCTGTGATATTGAAATGCCTCGTCTTGACGGTTTTGGTTTTCTTAGTCGAGCCAAATCTGATGAAACTTACAAAAATATTCCCGTTATTATGCTTACTTCCAGAAGTGGTGATAAACATCGAAGATTAGCTATGAATTTAGGTGCTAATGCCTACTTCACTAAACCTTTTAAAGAGAAAAAATTGCTCGAAACTCTCTCAGAATTAATTATTAGTCGTTAGTTATTTACTTATTACTTATCAATGAATACTTCTACACAATCGACAGGACTATTAGCTGAAAAAATCTATAAACCCTATTTACAGTTGCAATTAGGGCAAAATATTTTAGCAGTGTTATCTATGGACAATACTCAAGAAGTATTTACAGTTGATAGCAAAAGGATAACACCAATGCCTAATATGCCAGAATGTGTTATCGGTTTACTCAATCAACGTAGTCGTATTTTTTGGGTGGTTAATTTTCCGCAAATGTTAGGGTTGCCACCAGTAGATATCAATTTACAAGAATATTCTTTGGCACTTATTCGTGCTAATGAAATCCCCTTAGGGTTAATAGTTCCTTCTATTAAAGGAGTAGTAAGACTTGTAATGGAAGAAATCCAATCTCCTGTAGGCAATGTTGCTGCTGATATTGTTCCTTATCTCCAGGGCTGTTTACTACAAAAAAACAGTATTTTACTGGTTTTAGACCCAGAGGCGATCGTTAATTCTTCTATTTTGCACTCTGTCTCTCTATAGAAATTATCAACCAATTATTTATAACTTTTACTGAATTATTTTATTTGAGGTATTTATTTTTATGGATGACTATAGTAAATCATCTTCTCCACAAAATTTTTGGCAACAACTCAATCTGAGAAGTAAAACAGCTTTACTAGCATTTATTATCGGTGTTGTTCCTATGACAGTAGTTGGAACTATTGCTTATGGTCTTCTCCAAAATTCTAGCCAAAAGCAAATTAGCCAAGCCCAATTGCAAATTACGGAATTAATGTCAGCAAAGTTTGCCAGTTTTTTGGATAATCACTTCAATGAAGTCCGAAATTTAGCTCAAGAACAAATTTTCACCAACCCTGATTTCAGAAAAACCACTACTGTTGCTCAAAAACAAGCAGTTTTAACTAGATATAGTCGGAATTTTAAAGTCTACGATAATATTATTTTTTTTGATATTGAGGGTAATCCTCTTTTTCAGAGCAAATCAAATCAACTGCTTACTGATAAGTATAGCGATCGCTCGTCCTTTAAACAAGCTCTGCAAACGAAGCAAATTGTTTTAAATCAGCCAGGTTTATCAACTGATAGTCAGGAAATTTTTATCGAATATCTAGCACCTATTCAAGATGAAAATAAGGGTGAAGTTATCGGTATTCTTAGCTTACGTATCGAAAAGAAACAAATCTACAAGCTTTTTGCCAACCGCAATAACAATTTTACTCAATGGCATTTAGTCAATAGTGATGGCACTATCGTTGCTGGAGTTGGAGAAGATCGACAAGAAAATAAAATTTATCTTTTCAAGCCTATTAATCAATATTTTCCTCAAGTAGCTCAATTACATTCAGCTAAACAATCTGGACTCAAAACTCGCTATAATCAGCAAGAAAAAGAATTAATTAGCTACGTTCCCTTGTCTATTCAAGCGCAAAACCCAGAACTAGAGCCTTATATTTCTTCTATGGGTATTTTCGTTCAAAGCAACGGTGATGAAGTCTTACAATCTCTCCATCAATTACGTCTAATTTTGTTATTAGGAGTTAGTCTGACTACTTTATTTGTAATTCTATTAAGTGCTTACTTGAGTGAATATATAACTCGTCCGATAGTAGATACAGTAGTAGCAGTATCAGAACTGGAGCAAGGGGAACTAGACACTCGTATAAATATCAAAGGACAAAAAGAATTCGTTCAGCTTAGTAATAATATTAATCAGCTGGCAGAACGAATGCAGCAATTAATCATAGAACAGGAACAAGTCTCCCAAGAGCAAATGCAAGCTCAAACCTTGATTGTTGAACAGGAACGCCAAAATAGTGAAGTCATACAGACAGAATTATTAGAATTTCTTAGTAGTATTGAGGGTGTATCAGAAGGGGATCTGACCGTTAGAGCAGATATTACAGATAGCCAAATTGGTATTGTCGCCGACTTTTTTAACTCCATTATCGAAAATTTGCGAGATATTATTACTCAGGTAAAAGCAACTACTAACAAAGTTAATTTCTCTATAGGTCAAAATGAAAATGTGATTGGACAAGTAGCCCAAGAAGCTCTACAGCAAGCAGAACAAATTAACCAAACTCTCAATGCCTTGGAAACAATGACTTCTTCAATCCAAGAAGTAGCTAGCAATGCTCAAAAAGCAGCCCATGTATCTCAGAGTGCTTCTGAGAGTGCCGAGATGGGAGGAAAAGCGATCGAACAAACTGTAAGTAGTATTTTACAATTGCGAGAAACCGTTGCTGCTACAGCTAAAAAAGTTAAACGATTAGGAGAGTCCTCCCAAGAAATTTCTAAGGTAATCTCTTTAATTAATCAAATTGCTATGCAAACTAATATGCTGGCAATTAACGCTAGCATTGAAGCCTCTCGCGCAGGAGAGGAAGGAAGAGGTTTTGCCGTAGTTGCAGAAGAAGTAGGGGAATTAGCCGTAAAATCTGCTGAAGCAACTAAAGAAATTGAAGAAATTGTCGAAACTATTCAAGAAGAAACTGCCGATGTAGTTGCAGCCATGGAACTGGGAACATATCAGGTAGTAGAAGGAACCCGCTTGGTAGAAGATACCAAACGAAGTCTCGATCATATTGTTCAAGTATCTCAGCAAATCGATCGACTACTTCAATCTATTTCTGGTGCCACTAGTTCTCAAGCTCAAACCTCTCAAGTAGTAAGTCAACTAATGAAAGAAGTAGCGCAAGTATCTCAGCGTACTTCTGATGCTTCTCGCAATGTATTTGATTCTCTGGATGAAACTGTCAAAATTGCTCAAAAACTAGAGTCTTCTGTTAATACTTTTAAAGTTTAATTACTGTTTAACTATATTGTGTGATCTAACCTGTCTATGGCTATTTTTTCTACTCTTCGTTCCCGTCGTTCTGCTGCTATTTCCACCGAAACTACAGAACAAATGATTACCTTTAGTCTACGACAAGAATGGTTTGCTTTACCTATATTAGCAGTACAAAAAGTTATTCCTTTAGGAAAAGTTTATGGTGATCCTAAAGGAACAGGAGTGAGTATTACCACCCATGAAGATAAAGAGATTATAGTTGTTGATGTTGCTAAATTTATTTTTCAAGACTTCCCATCATCTGATCTTGTTTCCACAGAAATAAATACTGATACATCTGAAATATCTTTTTTAGATTGGGAACAACAACGTTATTTGATTATCATTAATATCAATCAACAAACACAAGATCTTTTAGGGTTGCCTATTGATTCTCAACCATCAATGCGTCGTGTAACTAAATCTAATTTTAAGAAATTACCCCAAGCTTATTTAAAGAAAGGTAATATTAACTGTGTTAGTCAAGAAATTATTGATTTACCAGAACATCCGCCTATTTTTTTACTTGCTCCTCAAAGCCTCGCTCAAGCATATAATATCTAGTAATAATACATAGAATCAATCAAAGACTTTTTAGATAATTTTGAGAATTAGTATAAGTCTTGATCGAGTTTCTCATCAGCAAAGTTTATTACATATTTCTAATTATCTATTGCTTTTATCTGTTGCCTTTTGCCTAACTCAATTAGGCAATTTATTTGGTAAGACTAATTATTTTAAAGATAGTTTTGGGAACTATAAAATTATCATATCTCCAAACTAAAAACATTTTTATAGAGGAAAGCCAGTAATGACGACTGCCAAAGATGGGATAAGTCATACTCGTAAACTAATTAAGAATTTTTCTGCTACACAGCAGAAAAAGTTATTTGAATCATTAAAACAAATAAAATTTAGCGGTCAAATAATTATCACTAATTCCCAAGATCTGGTTTGGGTATTTTATCTTTACTTGGGTAGGATTATTTATGCCACTGGGGGAGGACATCCTGTTAGACGATGGCGCAGAAATTTGGCAGCATATTGCCCCCAAAGAATTGCTCACTTTAATGAAATTCAGTCTGAATTAACAACTATTTCGGCAGAAGAATGTCGAGTTTCTTGGGAGTATAGACTTTTATCTCTTTGGCTCGATCAGGAAAAAATAGAGCGAGAACAAGCTGATAGTGTCATTAAATCTACCATAATTGAAGTATTATTTGATATTACTCAAGCTATCGAAGTATTCTGTGAAGTTGTCAAAGATAATCTTTTATCCACTAGGTTATCTTTAATAGATGCTGAACAAGTTATTGAGGAATCCAGTAAACTGTTGACGGCTTGGCAACAGGCGAAAATTGCCGATCGATCTCCCGATCTGGCTCCAGTAATTCGGCAACCAGAAGTTTTAGCGCAAAAAACCTCTCCTCAAGTTTACCAAAACTTAACTCAATTACTCGATGGAGAACACACTTTACGAGATTTAAGTGTCAGAATGAAGCGGGATTTAGTAACTGTTACTTGTTCTCTTCTTCCTTATGTACAACTCGGCTTAGTACAATTAATCAAGGTCAATGACATCCCCCCTCCAGTACCTACCCCTATTGCTAATAAGTTATCCAATAATGTAGCAGTTTCTCATCGTATTTTAATTGCTTGCATCGATGACAGTCCTGCTATTTGTCAAGCTATGGAAAACATTGTTACCAATGCAGGTTATCAGTTTGTCAGTGAAAAAGACGGACTCAGAGCGATCGCCATGTTGTTGAGTCGCAAGCCAGATCTAATTTTCTTGGACTTAGTCATGCCCAATAGCAATGGCTATGAAATTTGTAGTCAGCTACGCAAACTATCTTATTTTCGTCATACGCCCATCATAATTTTAACTGGCAATGATGGCATTGTCGATCGAGTCCGTGCCAAAATGGTAGGCTCAACAGATTTTATGAATAAACCAGTACAAGAAGACCTTGTCGTTGAGACAATTAATAAATGTCTCAAACAAAAAGTATCAAAATATGCTATCTAGCTAGTGAAAATTGAATTTTTTTAATGATTAAAATGTTAGTTTAACCGAATTTAAGGGAATCCTAGATAATGTCTATCTGATATTTAATCTATTTCAATTACTATTTATATAGTTATTATTTGGCTCAAGAATAAAGGTGGCTACCAATATGGGGACAGTATTAATTGTTGATGATTCTGCTACAGAGAGGTCTATAATCACTAGTTGTTTGCAACAAGTAGGTATTAATGTATCAATTGCTATCAGTGGAGAAGAAGCCCTAGAAAAAATAGAACAGTCTCGACCTGATGTAATTGTCTTAGATATTGTTTTGCCAGGAAGAAGTGGGTTTGAAATTTGCCGACAGCTAAAAGGAGAAGAAAATACTAATAAAATACCGATTATCCTCTGTTCAACTAAAGGCACAGAAATGGATAAGTTTTGGGGTATGAAACAAGGAGCAGATGCTTATATTTCTAAACCAATCGATCAAGAACAATTAGTTAATAAAGTTAAAGAGCTTATTGCCAATTGAATCACCTATTGCAAGGATATTGATGTATGGTGTCAGATTTTAATTTAAACCAAAATCCCTCATTATCTACAGAACTTCTTCAGCACAAAAATGAAGAAGATCAGTTTTTGAGGTTTCGCCTCGAACCTGACACTAAAGTAATGTTACCTATTGAGCAGATCACTGAAGTACTCAAAATTCCTGTTGGTAACATTGTTCCAATTCCAGAAATGTCCCCTTGGGTGATGGGAATTTATAATTGGCGGGGGGAAATACTGTGGATGTTAGATTTAGGACATTTAATTGGGCTAAATTCTTGGTACGAAACAGGGATTAATGATACTCACTATAATGCTTTAGTTTTATCTAAAAATAATTCTAAAAATGCCAAGGCAAAAGCAATAGAAAAAACTAGCCTTGGTTTAATTATTAGTCAAGTAGAGGATATTGAATGGTGTAATTCGGATTCCATACAGTCTCCTCCTGCTTCTGCTATTAGTAATGAATTAGCCCCTTTTTTGCGAGGTTATTGGCTTAAACCAGATGGAGAAACAATTTGGACTCTTAACGGTCTCGCTATTTTTTCTGCTATGTCTCAGAGATAGATAGCTCGATCGACAATTAATAAGCAGTTGAGCATATATAAATTATTGGAGTTGCAGTCAAACAAAATCCATCAACTACATTACAGAAAATTTTTATTTTTATTACCTAACTAATCACTAGAGAAACTATTTAAATTTTGTTGAGGTTATTTCCATGACTCCTATCCCTCCAGAGTTTAGCGGACAAGAAAACACAAGGAATCAAACCAAAATATCTAACTCTAATTTTTCCTGGACAAATAATGATTCAGAAAACAATGATCAATCAAGCAAAGCATAAAGTAGGGATTTCTACAGAACCCGCTTTATTAAAAAAACTCTACAATCTGCCGATCAGTCAGAAAACAGGAATTATTCCTTGGTTAAGTTTGGGTGCGTTAACAGTGGTAGTGGCTGCGGGGGGAATAGTTCTGCGTCAAGGGTTACAAGCTGAGCTTTTTAAAACAGTTAAGTCTCAGCTATCAGTAACAAATATCGAATACAACATCAAAATTGACCAGATGGGATTCGGTTTTCGGGGACAGTCAGATAATCAAGCTGTTATAGAGGCAGCAGAAATTAATGCTCAAGGAAAGCCTTTATCTAGCATTTTGCAAAATCAAGTTCAGGCGATTCTCAAAAATGAAATTACGGCAAGAAAGATTGAATATGCCACTCTAGTAGGTAAAGACAAAAGAATTATTCTTAATGCTAATGCTAATCGCACAGGAGAGCTTTTTGATCCTCATGGTTTAGTTAGTGCAGTTTTACGTAATCCCCAACAAATTAAAACTAGTGAAATAGTCAGTTGGCAGGAACTAGCTAAAGAGTCTCCTCCACTACCAGAAGGCTTTAAAGATGCGGATGCCTTAATTCGCTATACAGCAACTCCAGTGAAAGGAAGCGGAAGTAATAAAGTAGTTGGGGTCTTGATATCGGGGGATATTGTTAATGGCAAACTACCTATTGTAGAGAAGAGTGTATCTGCTTTTGCTGAAAGAGGCTATAGTGCTGTCTATTTATACGACTCCAATAGTGAAAAGTATAGTTTAGCTACTGCTATTAAAGCGGGAAAAGAACAAGAGTCAAATCACGCAGATAATATTAATGTTCCTTTAGAAACAGAATCTCTACTAGCTAAAGCAGTCGGTAATCAAGGAGAAATAGTTACTGCTCAAGGAAAAATAGACAAACAGTCCTATGCTTTAGCAGCTAAAGCTATAGCTAATCAAGCTGGAAATCCAGTAGGTGTAATTGTTTATGGTACAGCCAAAGCAACTATTGAAGGAATTTTCTGGAATAGTTTGTTGATTCAGATTTCTTTGGGTTTAGTAGTTGTATTGCTTTTGTGGTCATTAACCAGAATCTTGGGAAAATCGATCGCTCTTCCTATCCAACAATTGCAACAAATTACTCAAGACTTTTCTGAAGGTAATCTTAAAGCTAGAGCAATGATTCACACTACAGACGAACTAGGTTTGCTCGCTAGTACCTTCAATGTGATGGCAGATTCCCTCGAAAGTAACGAAGAGCAATTGCGCCTAGATGTTCAACGTTCTCGTTTACTTAAAGACCTTGTTTTGCTTATGGGTCAAGTCCTCGAACCCCAAGAATTGTTCAATATAGCTGTACAAGATAGTCGAGTTGCTCTACAAAGCGATCGAGTAATTTACTACGCTTTTGATGATGACTGGAAAGGAACAGTTAAAGCAGAATCTGTTAATGAAGGATATCCTGCTAGCTTAGGAGCAGAAATTCATGACCCATGTTTTGCTGAAGGATATGTAGAAAAGTATCAGCAAGGCAGAATTCAGGTAACAAATAATATTTATGAAGCTGACTTAACTGATTGCCACCTTAAACAACTAGAACCTTTTGCTGTGAAAGCCAGTTTGGTTACTCCAGTAATACAAAGAGAAAAGTTAGTTGGTTTATTAATTGCTCATCAGTGCGCTAATCCCAGAAATTGGCAAGAAAGCGATATTGACTTATTAGCTCAAGTAGCAACCCAATTGAGTATGGCTTTAGATAAAGCAAGTCTTTTGGAACAAGAGAAAATCGCTCAAGAAAAAGAGAAAGAAGCCAAAGAAAAACTGCAAAGTAGAGCCTTGGAGCTTTTAATGGAAGTAGACCCCGTGAGTCGCGGAGATCTAACCATTCGCGCTCAAGTACAAGATGATGAAATAGGTACGATCGCTGACTCTTATAACGCTACCATTGAAAGCTTACGAAAACTGGTAACACAAGTACAAGTAGCTGTTGAACAAGTAGCTATGACTACTCGCGCCAAAGAAAATTCGATCCAAGAACTATCTCAGGGTGCATTTCAGCAAACTATAGAAATTGCTAGTGCTTTAGAGCGGATTAAAGGTATGAATAAATCGATTAAGGCGGTATCGAGTAATGCAGAAGCAGCAGAAGCAGCTGTGAAAGAAGCAGCCCAAACGGTTCATGCTGGAGATATTGCTATGAACCGAACAGTAGAAGGATTTATCACCATACGGGAAACTGTAGCCGAGACAGCCAAAAAAGTTAAGCGTTTGGGTGAGTCTTCCCAAAAGATTTCCAAAGTGGTCAACCTAATTAGTAGTTTTGCCGATCAGACTAACTTACTAGCATTAAATGCTTCCATTGAAGCAGCCCATGCAGGAGAAGAAGGACGAGGTTTTGCTGTAGTTGCAGATGAAGTACGTAGTCTAGCCAGACAGTCTGCCGAAGCGACAGCAGATATTGAAGCCTTGGTAGCAGAAATTCAAGCAGAAACTAATGAGGTAGTAGCAGCAATGGAATCTGGTACAGAACAAGTAGTTATGGGGACAAAACTAGTTGACGAAACTCGTTCCTATCTCAACCAAATTTCTACTGTGAGCGATACTATTAACCATTTAGTTAATAGTATCGCTCAAGCTACGATTGAGCAATCTCAAGACTCAGAAACTGTTAGTAATACCATGACTCAAGTAGCAGCTATTTCTAACCAAACGTCTTCTGAAGTTAGTGAAGTGTCTAACTCTTTCCAAGAGTTACTTTCTGTAGCACAAGAGTTACAAGATAGTGTCAGCAAATTTAAAATCAGCTAATCAAACTATTCCTAGTTTCCAGTTGGTAGTTCAAAGTCATTCCTTATTGCCTACTAATTAGTAACTAACTACTACTTCCGCCCCCTATCTTTTCCATGACTCTTACTCCTTCTCCCTTAGACTCTCAAAAAAAAGATTTATCGTCTTCTCCTAATTCCCATACTAGGAAGTTAACTCATGCTCAATATAGTACTTATCGATCGCCCTCACTTCGTAAATCTAGGCAAACTAGTCTACAAATAAAGCTTCTATCGATCGTTTTGCCAGTAATTCTGGGAACTTTAGCTCTTTCTAGTTTTTTGGGCTATCGTCTAATCCACAAAACTGCTGAAGAAGAGATTGAACAACAATTAGAAAATCAAGCTATTTTGGCTAAGGATACGATCGAACAGTTATTAGACAAAGCCATCAAAATTCCTCAAGTCGTTGCTAGTAATCCTCAAATTATTAGTTCGATTCGTAATCCAGGAAGTAAAAATTCCCAGATAGTTCAAATTATTTCACCTGAACTTAACAATGGCATTAACATAGTTACATCAGAAGAATTAAGCCAAGAGCAAGAAATCTTAGGTGGAGATGATTTAGCCCGCATTGCTTCTTTAATTTTACAAAAACAAAATAACCTAAAAGAGCTTGAGACAAAATTAAAACAAGAGTTTTCTGTTCAGCACTTAAAAATTAATGCTGATTCTGCCCAACAGATAATCGTTTCCTTTGCTTATAAGAATAAATACTATAAGTTAATACCTTTTCAAGAGCAAGATTGGGTGGCAGTAGCTTCAATGGATGATGAAGACTTAGGAACTGTGGGTAATGAATTAACTTCAGTTTTAATTGTCAATGTACTAGTAGTTGGTTTGATCGCCACCATCATTATTTCCCTTCTATCTCGTCCGCTCTCTCAACCTTTGGTCAATTTAGCTACTACTGCAGAACAAGCAGCAGCAGGCAATTTAGATGTACAAGCTCAATTTAAAGGAACTGTTGAAGTCCAAACCCTTGCTTATGGTTTAAACAATCTTATTGTTCAAGTTAAAGAACTATTAGAACAAGAACAGATTAAGGCAGAAGAAGCAAAAAATTTGCAAAGAATTATCCAAAGCATTAACGAGAAAGAAGATAAAAACGAGATTTTAGCGACAGCAGTTGCTGAAATTAAACAGATATTACGAGTAGATCGGGTTATTTACTATCAATTTGACCAAAATTGGCAAGGAACTGTTACGGCTGAATCTGTAGTTGTAGATTATCCCTCAACCTTGGGAACAGAAATTAATGACCCCTATTTTTCTCAACCCTATGCTCAAAAATATGAACAAGGTCAAATCGCTGCGATCGACAATTGGGAAGAAGTAGAGTTAACTGACTCTCATCGTCAGCAGCTAGAATCTTTGGCTATCAAAGCTAATGTAATGACACCAGTTTTACTTCAAGGCAAACTCGATGGTTTTCTGATTGTTCATCAATGTTCTTCGCCTCGTCATTGGCAGACTAGTGAAATTGACTTTGTGATTCAAATAGCTAATCAGATCAGTTCTGCGTTTGCTCGACTGAGCTTTTTAGAACAGTTAAAAGTAGAAGAGGAAAAAGAAAAACAAGCTAGAGAACATCTACAACAACGAGCTTTACAACTATTGATGGAAGTAGATCCTGTGAGTCGTGGAGATTTAACCATCCGCGCTCAGGTTCAAGAGGATGAAATTGGCACTATTGCTGATTCTTATAACGCTACTATTGAAAATCTCCATAAAATTGTTAACCAAGTAAAAGCCGTATCTCTAGAAGTACAAGCAAATACTAGTGAAAATGAACAAGTTATTAGCAACTTAGCTCAAGAAGCAGTCAAACAAGCAGAAGAAATTTCTCTCAGTATGATTCAAATTCAAAAAATGAGCGAATCAATTAAAGGAATATCTGCTAATGCTGCTCAAGCGAAATCTGCTGTTCAGAATGCCAATCAAAACATTGCTGCTGGTGATGAAGCCATGAACCGAACTGTAACAGAAATTAACGCTATTCAAACAACAGTAAATCAAGCTGCTCAAAAAGTGAAACAACTAGGAGAATCATCTCGAACCATTTCTCAAGCTGTGAATTTGATTGGTCGTTTTGCTGCCCAAACTCACTTACTCGCTTTAAAAGCATCTATCGAGGCAGCAAGAGCAGGAGAACAAGGTAAAGGATTTGCTGTCATTGCCGATGAAGTTCGTTCTCTAGCTGCTCAATCCGCAGAAGCGACCACAGAAATTGACAACCTCGTTACTCGAATCCAATTAGAAACTAATGAAGTGGTAGAAGCAATGAACCGAGGAACTCAACAAGTAGAAGTGGGTACCCAGTTAGTTCAACAAACTCGTCAAAGTTTGACAGAAATAAATGCTGCCAGTCATGAAATTAGTCAACTAGTAGGAGCAATTGCCCAAGCTGCGATCGCTCAAGCAGAAACTTCAGGACTAGTAAGTACAACTATTGCAGATGTAGCTATCATTGCTGAAGAAAACTCTAAATCAGCAACTCAAGTATCGACTTCGATTAAGGAGTTGCGTCGAACTGCTGAGAAATTACAAGCTGGTATTGGACAATTTAAAACCTAGTTATCAGTTCGGAATTCGGAGTCGTTCACTATATTACCTATTACCTACTAACTACTAACTACTACCTAATCAACCATGTCTCTTAACTCTGATATTCGCGATCGAGCTTATCAGTTTTTCATTGAAGAAGCTCAAGAACTTCTTCAAGTACTCGAAACTGGGTTACTAAATCTCAGTGAAGATCGTAGTACCAATCAAGTTCATGAGTTAATGAGAGCTGCTCATTCTCTTAAAGGAGGAGCAGCAAGTGTTGATTTAGATGCAATTCAAACTCTAGCCCATCGTTTAGAGGATTTTTTTAAAGCTCTTTATAGCGATAAAGTTGAGTTTGACTCGGAATTAGAAAGCTTATTATTAGAAGCCTATGACTGTCTTCGCTCTCCTCTTACCGAACAAATGGAGACAGGAAATTTTGATGCTCAATCTGCACTCGTTAATGCTGAACCTATATTTGCTCACTTAGAAGAATTATTAGGAGATGCGCTTAAAGAAGCTGATAACTATATTCCTACTTCTGCAGATTTAGGAATTGATGTTGTTTCTTCCATTTTTGAAGTAGATGTTGCTCAATC
>JASJDI010000156.1 GCA_030065155.1 Xenococcaceae cyanobacterium MO_188.B29 | reverse complement strand
TGAGTAATGAGTAGTGAGTAATGAGTAATGAGTAGTAAGTAGTGAGTAATGAGTAATGAGTAGTGAGTAATGAGTAATGAGTAGTAAGTAGTGAGTAATGAGTAATGAGTAGTGAGTAGTGAGTAATGAGTAATGAGTAGTAAGGAATTATTAGTGAGTAGTGAGTAATGAGTAGTAAGGAATTAGTAACTTGAGGTGTAAGAGCTAATAACTATAGCCTTTCTCAAATCAGTAAGGTAAACTCCAATCAACTATCAACTAACAAAAATCAGAGTCTTGACCGTACCTCATTAAAATAAGGATTGCTATAGTATCTCTTACTAACCGATACTAAATTCCTGTCTGTATTTCTGTTTTACACAGAGAAGCGAGCTACAGCTTGCTGTACAAAGCCTTGTAAAAAAGCTTTACGTTGATTATCTTGAAATACTTGTTTGAGTTTGGCAGTTAATCTTTCTAGATTAAATCCTTCCTTAGTCTCGGTAGTTACTTCTTGTTCTTGGAAATAAGCGATTAGACTTAAACCTGCTATGCGGGTTAGGTAAGCAGCACTAATTCCTTGTAAAGCACCACCAGCAACATAAGTAAAGGCGTTACTTTTGAGAATACCAGCGATCGCATTAGTGGAAAGTTCGACTAGACCCAACTGTACCATGAGCTTACCGATAGTACTAGCAGCAGTTTGACCTTGAGAGAGGGAAACTTTTTGTTGATAGACCCCACTCAAATCTACTAGCATTTGTCCTGTTACCGCAGCAGTCGCTAATAAATCTAAAGCAGCTACGGGATTAGCAAAAGCAGCACCAGCAGCAATCCACTGATATTGTTCAATAATAGGTATAGCGCGATCGCGTCTAACTTCGTTTAAAATTGTTTTGGCTTGTTGTTTTAGCTTAACTGTTTCGCGCCAGCTAGTACCCAGTAATATTTGTTCTTTTTCTTGACTAAAAATAGTAGTTAAGCGGTTGGTTAAGCTATCTATTTGCGCTTCTGATTGTTCCATCCATTCTTTAATAGAACCGTCTTGTTGCTGCTGACGGACTTTAATAGGATTAGGAACAGTAGCAATAGAAACAATATCTTCTGATGTAATTATTGCCGATACTCTTTCTTGTAATTGTTTATAGATGTAGATTTTTTCTTCTGGAGTATATTGATCTTGTTTATTGAATACTAGTAATACTCGCTGACGAGATTCTCTTAATTGCTTAACGATTTGCCATTGAGAATCGCTTAAATCTCCAGCTACTAAAAATAAAACTAAGTCTGCATTCAAAGCAGAACTACAAATCTTGATATTATCTGTTTCTATATTTTTAAGTAAATCTTCTGTTTCGATATCGCTAATACTTTCTAATTCACTTACATTATCTAATAATTGTTTGAGACTAGTTTTACCAGCTTGTTTACTGCCAGTAATTGCCAGGCTAAAACTTTGTTTTTCTAGTAGATTAGGTAGTTGAGAAATCTCTTCTTTTAGTTGGATGATATCTTGCTCAGGAGATTCTGTTTCAATGAGATTAACAATCTGATTAGTCTGCTCGATCGCTTTTTCTACTTCTTCTAACTCGATGGGTAATAATGGTTGAGATAGATCTTCTGGTTTAGAGTTTCTATTTTGCAGTAACCAAAAACCACCGCCAGTAGCAATTAAGCCTAGCAAAGTCCATTCTCCCATGTCCATGAAGGAATGTCTTAAGCTATCTCCCAGCCAAAGTAATATAGATAAACCTAATCCTGTAACTAAAATAGGTTTACGTAATTGAATAGTCATGTTTGCTCCCTCCAGATATTAACTATTATCTAGAATTTTATTATCTAGAACATAAGCTTAACCAATTATGATTAAAATCTTGGCATATAGCAATTTTAGTCATTAGTCCTTAGTCTTTGTTAGACTTCATTGAAACTTAAATTTGCCAACGTTTGTAAATCGGTAATCTTTAAATCGGCTTGAGCAGTTGCAGGTAAAGCAGCACCACTTCCTTCTTGATTAGCTCTGCGATCGATCCAAACTGTGGTTAATCCTAGAGAACTTGCAGGAATAATATCATGGTATACACTACAAGCAGCATGGATTATTTGTTCAGCAGGAAATTCAATCAGATCGATCGCATATTTGAAGTTTTTGAGATCGGGTTTATAACTTTTTACCTGCTCTGCAGTAATAATATAGTCAAACTCAACACCTAAAAGCTTGGCTGTGTCGGCAAAAAGAGCGTCATCTACATTAGATATAATTGCTAGCTTAAACCGACTTTTTAATAATTGTAAGGCTTTAACCGTATCTGGAAACGGCTGCCAGTTCTTAATTGAATCGGGAAGGGAATTCTGTTCATCTAAAGATGGTTCAAAATTAAATTCTTCTCCAAACTTTCTCACAACTGCTTTAAGAACATCATAATACTTGCTATATTCTCCTTGTTCTTGCGCCGATTCAAATTCAGCAAATTTTTTGAGAATCTCCTCATCTTCTAAATCAACACCATGACTCGCGAGCAATGGTTTTAATGCTCCTAACATTCCACTTTCCCAGTCAATTAGAGTTCCATAACAATCAAAGGTAATGATTTTATATTGATTAAAGTCAATCATATTCTTTTCTCCATAACTATATAATTAATATCCTTGCAGGACAGAGACTTGATTTAATAAAGGTTCGCCTCTTTGCATCCGTCTATAGTTTTGTACAATTTGAGGCGCAACCGACCTTGGATCGGTAATACTCGAACAATGAGGCGTAACGATAATTTGTTTATGCATCCAAAACGGATGATCTATTGGTAGCGGTTCTTGCTGAAAAACATCAAGACACGCTCCTCGCAATTGACCTTGATTCAAAGCAGTTATCAAATCTTCTTCAACTAAATGCTCACCTCTAGCAACATTTACTAAATATGCTCCTTGAGGAAGCTGATTGAAAAGTTGTAAATTGAGAATCCCAGATGTTCGATCGGTGAGTGGTAGTAGACAAATCAGTATATTAGTGTGGGCAAGAAACTGTCCTAGTTGAGTGTCCCCCACATAAGCCTTGACATTCGCGATTGATTTCTGCGAACGTGACCAGCCAATGACATTAAAACCCATCTTGGACAGCTTTTCCGCCGAATATCCTCCCAGCTTTCCCAAACCCATTATGCCGATAGTGGTTTGGCTCATGGATTTGGGTGAGTGTTGATACCATTGTGATTGAGCTTGTTGAGTTTGATAGACATCAAATTCTCGGAAATAATACATCACTGCGGTGCAAATATATTCAAACATATACTGTGCCAAAAGAGGATCGACAATCCTAACTACTGGCAGATGTTTTGGCAAAAAAGCGTCATTGAATAAATGATCTACACCTGCACCCATAGAAGATACACATTGTAAATTGGGATAATCTTGTAAGACTCCTTCTGGGTGTTTCCAGCACAAAGCAAATTTAATATCAGCCTTTTGTTTTTCATGAGGCCAAACTTGAACATCTAGAGAAGAGTCGGCTTCTTTTAAAGCTACTACCCAAGGTTTGAGGTCTTTGTCACGAGATATTATTATTATTGTCATCTCCCTAGATAGAGTCTTGTAATCGATCGCTCTCAAAACTGTTGTAAGTTACTAGAAATCAATACTTACTACTCCCTAGTCCAGACAAGGCATGCCTTGTCTCTACCTACTCACTACTCACTACTTACTCTTAAGCATCGAGGTTTGTCTTTCCCACGACTGCAAATATTTCACCATTAATTCCCCGTCTGTATGATGTGCTTTGGCGATTTGTTCAGATAAGACTGCATTACCATCACAAATTGCTTCCACAAGCTGTTGATGATCTGCCAATAGTTCTTCTAAACTAGGATGGAGCGGGTTACATTTCGCTATGTAGAGCAAAACTTGATTCTCGATAATTCGATATTGTTCCTGTAGTCTACGATGACCAGAAAATTGAATGATCGCTTTATGTAAATTAAAATCAGCGATCGCAAAATCTTGCCAGTTCTTCTTGGCTACTGCTAGCTCTAGCTTTTGTAAGGCTTTTTGCAGAATATCAACTTTGCCAGGTGCAATAGCTTCGGCTGCTAATTTAGCTGCTAATCCTTCTAAAGTACTTCGCAAAGTATACAATTCCCAAGCATCTTGAGAGCTTAAACTGATTACCATACAGCCTCGGTAAGGATATTGAACTACTAAACCCTCATGAATTAGTTGTTGTAATGCCGATCGAATAGTTCCCCTACTTAACTTTAGTCGCTCTGATATTTCAATTTCTAGTAAACGAGAACCTGGAGCAAGACTGCCATTGAGAATTTCTGCTCGTAAAATATCTGCTGCTTTAATATCAAGGCTACGAGATTTAACTTTTGAATTTTCTGTCATCATCAAAATGCTAATTATATCTGTATCAATCCCGATAAGAAGGGTCTTCGCGATCGAGCATTCGGATCAAAGCTTGCCATTTAAGCTGACCCAAATCATCCACATCCTGAGCCATCATTGACTTATTGCAAACATCTTCTGACGGCATAATTAGAGGACTTCCTGTAGACTGAGCCAAAATTTGCATTTTACACGCTTTCTCAAAATAGAACATTAAGGTAAAAGCTTCAGCAATAGTACGACCCACTGTTAAGAGACCATGATTGCGTAAAACCATGACATTTTTGTCTCCTAAATCTTTAATTAATCGCTCCCGCTCGCTCAAGTCTAAAGCAAGTCCCTCATAATCGTGATAGGCAACATGATTATAAAACTGGAGTGCAAACTGGGAAATTGGCAAGAGTCCGCACTCAAGCATAGAAACTGCTGTGCTGTAAGGCGAATGGGTATGGAGAACACAGTTAATATCTTGGCGACCATTAAGAACACCACTGTGGATAACAAAACCTGTAGGATTAATTCTCCACTCGCTGTTACCAATAATATTTCCTGTAAAATCAACTTTAACTAAGCTAGATGCCGTAATTTCATCAAACATCATCCCATAAGGATTTAATAAGAAATAATCCTCTGTGTTGGGTAAACGAGCCGAAATATGGGTTTCAGTTAATTCAGACCAGCCAAATCGATCCATGAGTCGATAAGCAGCAGCAAGTTGTACCCTAAGTTCTGCCTCATTCTCAAGCAAAGGGGTTTTAGGCATATAGGATTGCAAAGATAACTCAATTGGTTGTTTCATGATGTTTTTAGCCAGATAAAAGATTATGAACGAACTAAAAGAGTGCCAGAGATAGTTACAGCGCGACTGTCAAGCAATCAATACATTTGAGTATAGATATTAGCCAAAATATTGTCAACAATAAGTTAAAAATTGTCAACAATATTTTGAGCAGGAACTTCTCTTCAAGAAGAATTTTTAGATATATGGCAGTCGAAGCAAAGGTTAAGACTAATAAACCTAGTAAGGGCGAACGGTGAGGTAGCGCGTTGGTGAAGCATTGCGGTCTTGAGCGAGAGGGGTGGCGAGGAAGCCTCGCCATACCCAATCGAAGCTTTGGGGGTTTCCCGACTTAAAGCGACTACCGAACCCAAAGGGTCGTTCGCCCTTACGTTAAATGTGTTGTCTTAACCTCTAGTTCAGTTGCTATATCTATTCTTTCCTATAGGTTCAACGTCTCTTGCTAACCCAATATGTGCTAATAGCATCTCAGGATCTTTATACTTTATTCCAGCTAAAGACCATTGAAGCTCAACTGTTCCCATCAGAAAACGCGATCGATTGATAAAACTTGTTAGCAAAGGATAGTTACTTTGCATACGCTGTACAATACTTTCTCCATAATTACTGAGTAATACGGCAAAATCACAAGCTGGATCGCCTAAACCAGCAGTGCCAAAATCGATCAACCCACTAATAGTTTCTGAAAACGGGTCAAACAAAATATGATAAGTTGCTAGGTCGCCATGAATAAGTACTGGTGTATAGCTCAGATTAAGTTCACCCGTAATTATAGGAGCGAATAGTTCGTGTATAAAAGTTTGTTGATGACTCCATAGATAAGGGAAAAGAGTCTCCTGAACTCGATCGTAAAATTTCAACCAATCCTCACGAGAACGTTCCACACCAGAAAAAGACAGTCCAGCATTCAGTAAAACTTCGCTAGGAATACTATGTAATTGCTGGTGAAATCTACCCAATTGGCAAATGATAGAATTTTGTGATGCCATGGATAGCTTTAGCAGAGTGTTACGAGAAAGTGGTTCACCTCTAATAAATCTGTAGCTAACAAAACCTTCTTCTAGATGTTCAAACTGTGGAACTCGCAAATCAATATAATTTTGTATTACTTTTAACACCTTAGCTTCATGGGAAAGAACCTTTTTTCCTCGATCATCTTTGGCAAAACGAAATACAATTTGATGATTAACAACTACTATGTCGTTAACCATACCATCTTGATTAAAGTCCAGATGCTCAAAGGAAATATTAGGGTAAACAGCACGAATTTTTTCTAGATACTTGCAAGGAATATTCATAGTAACTCCGTCATGTATTGCAACAAACAACCGAAACCACTCAGGCATTTAGCCTAATTGCAGAGACTTTAAAGATTAGAGTGTTTGTTGTACTAACGTATCACTATGATTTAAACCCGCAATATATCAACATCAATCTAAGTTTAACACCATTTTATAATTACTTTTGCCCTGTAGTATTTTTTCTGGTTATGCCTGAAATTATATTGAAAGTTGAGTATATTAGCTTAACTATTGTCAATAATTTTAAAAGGATGATTTTGAACCTATGTAGCAATAGGAAATAATTGATTGTGGTACAATTCCCTATAGATTTTCTCCAAAAATAAAATTGTTTATCGCGGTATCAAGTCCGCTTATGACTATGCTATTTTTAAACTCACTCGTAGAGAGTAGATTGGCTCTCAGGGAGGATGATAGATGTTAAGTTTAACTTCGATCGGTTAAATGTTGCGTCCTTATTAACCGAAGTCGCTCAACTCCAGTCTAATCGTAACCTTCGCGATCGACGCAACCTATTCTACATTGAAGGTGTACGTAATTTTATCCAAGCTGTAGAAAGTGGTTTTAATATTGCAACTATCTTGCATAGCGAGAAGTTATTAATTGTGCCCCCAGCGCGTCAATTAGTCAGAAAATTACGGCGTAGTGGCGTAAATACAATTAATCTTACTCCCGAAGAATTCCGAAAAATCTCTCATACCGAAAAAGCTTCGGGTATAGCAGCTATTGTACGCCAGCATTGGACAAAACTGCATCAGATATCCCCCCAAACTGGATTATGTTGGATTGCTTTGGAAAAAGTACGCTCTCCAGGAAACTTAGGAACTTTAATTCGTACCTCTGAAGCTATTGGTGGCAGTGGTTTTATTTTTGTTGGCGGAAATATCGATCCTTACGATCCTGGTGTAATTCGAGCTACTATGGGTGCCTTATTTCATCAGAGACTAATCCGCACTAGTTTTGATTCTCTCCGTCATTGGATACGTCGCTACCCTTGTGGTGTTGTTGGCGCATCTCCAGAAGCAAGAGTTGATTTTCATCGCTTTAAATATCCTCGTTCCACAATATTATTTTTAGGAGAGGAAAGAAAAGGATTAAGTAAAAATCAACAAGATTTATGTAACCATTTGATTCGTATTCCCATGGTAGGTAAAAGTGATTCTCTGAACTTAGCAGTAGCAGGAAGTTTACTCCTGTATGAGGTTTATAAATCGAAAAATATCTCTAAAGGGAAAAATCGATAATCTTAGTAGGGATAATTCATAAATTATCCCTGCAATTGATTGAAATTACTTGATTAGAATTAACCATACTCATACAAAAACAAAGATAATCAAAAATAGACCTACTCAAGTAAATCATGGTAAAAAACTTATTTAGTGTCGAGAATAAAGTTGTTTGTATCAGTGGTTCTAGCAGAGGATTGGGGAAAGCATTAGCTAAGGGATTTGCAGAACGAGGCGCGAAAGTTCTTATTTCTTCTTGGGATAGTGAAGAACTGGCAAACACCAAGCAAGAATTTAATAACCAGGGTTTATCTACTGAGTCAGTAGTATTAGATGTACAGAATCAAGCTGACTGTAAACGATTTGTAGAAACTGCTTTAGAAATACACGGAAAATTAGATGTCATGATCTGCAATGCGGGAACTGACATCATTAAACCAGCAGAACAGTATGAAGAAAATGAGTGGGATAAAATTCTGGATATCAACCTTCGAGGTTACTACTTTTGCGCTCAATTTGCAGCACAGCAGATGCTTAAAGTGGGAAATGGCAGTATTATCATGACTTCTTCGATCGCAGGAAGTACGGGAATTCCAGGTCTTGCTCCTTACGCTGCCTCAAAAGGTGGAATTAACCAGCTAGTTCGCACTATGGGTGTAGAATGGGCGCAACGCGGTGTTAGAGTGAATGCAGTTGCTCCTGGATATATCGAGAATATCATGGCAAATGTTGAATTTGATGAAAACGATCCTTATCAAAAACGTGTAATAACCTTTACTCCAATGGGACGACGAGGAGCAGTTGATGCATTTCTGGGAGCGTACTTGTTTTTAGCAAGTGAAGCCTCTTCCTACATGACAGGAGAGATTCTATATGTTGATGGTGGTTATCATGCTGCGTGACTTCTCCACACACTGACACGCTTCGCAATACGGAACGTGGGGCTTCTCCCCGATTAGCTAAGTTTAGATAGTTGACAAATTGAAAAGTTAATCAGCATATTATTTAAAAATGAGATATCTAATTACTAGTGCATTACCTTATATCAATGGTATCAAGCATCTTGGCAACCTAGTTGGTTCTATGTTACCTGCGGATGTGTATGCTCGATTTTTACGACAAGAGGGAGAGACAGTACTGTTTATTTGCGGTACAGATGAGCATGGAACTCCTGCGGAATTAGCTGCACTGGAAGAGGGATTAGACGTAGCAGATTATTGTCAACAGCAATATGAGCGTCAGGCAGAGATATATAAACGCTTCGGATTATCCTTTGATTATTTCGGACGTACATCCTCTCAAGAAAACCATGAGTTGACCCAACATTTTTATCAATGCCTTGATGAAAATGGGTTTATTAAAGAGCAGGAAATTAGCCAGATGTACTCTTTGGAAGATGAACGCTTTTTACCCGATCGCTATATTATCGGCACCTGTCCGAACTGTGGTTATCAATCTGCTAGAGGAGATCAATGTGAAAATTGTACATCGGTGCTGAATCCAACTGATTTAATACAGCCTCGTTCTACTATTTCTGAGAGTAACAATTTGGAAGTTCGACAAAGCAAGCACTTGTTTTTAGAACTCAATCTTTTAAGCAATAAGGTGGAAAGTTGGGTTGAAGAACATCCAGATTGGAGTTCCTTAACTAAATCGATCGCCAAGAAATGGCTCAATGAAGGACTTCAAAAACGCTGCATTACTCGCGATCTAAGTTGGGGAATTCCTGTTCCTCGACCTGGGTTTGAGAGTAAAGTTTTTTATGTTTGGTTTGATGCTCCTATTGGCTATCTCGCCATGACCAAAGCTTGGAGCGATCGAGCAGAAGAACGAAACTGGTTGGACTGGTGGCATGAATTAGAGGATGTTCAATACGTGCAGTTCATGGCAAAGGATAATTTACCATTTCACACAATTATGTTTCCTGCTATGACTTTAGGAACAAGAAAGCCTTGGAAATTGGCAGACCAAATCAAAGGCTTTAATTGGCTCAACTATTATGGTGGGAAATTTTCTACTAGTTCCAAACGGGGAGTATTTCTCGACCAAGCTCTAGATATTTTACCCTCGGACTGTTGGCGTTACACACTGTTGGCAATATCTCCTGAATCTTCTGATTCCAGCTTTACTTGGGAACAATTACAAACCAAAATCAACAAAGACCTAGCGGATAAATTGGGAAACCTAATCAATCGTATTCTTAAATTTGCTGCCTCTCGTTTTGACAGCAAGATTCCCATGGGAGGAGTACCAGGAGAAGCCGAACAACAGTTAGAGGCTCAATGCAAAAAATTGATGGATACAATTTGTCAGTGTTTACATAGTCTAGAGTTTCGCAAAGCGACTAATGCTCTATGCGCCTTGTGGACAATCGGAAATCAATACATTGATGAACAAGCTCCCTGGAAACTGTTTAAAGAAAATCCCGAACAAGCAGCGATGGTAATTCGTACCTCTATAAATCTGATTCGGATCTACGCGATCGCATCCTATCCCTTTATCCCCTCAACTGCTCAACAAATCTTCGATACACTTCACCTGTCTGAATCGGAACGAACCAGTTCTTTTGGCTCGGCAGTAGATTTCTCAATTCTGCAACCTAATCGTTCTTTTGATGTTCCAGCACCATTGTTTCAAAAATTGGATGATGAGCAAGTTGCTAGGCTCAAATCTCGCTTTGGAGGTGAGTAGTGGGTGGAGGTGAAACTATCAGAAAAAACAGACATACTTTCTGCCCATTTTAACCTAATTCTATGTTTACCTTAGCTTATAGTTATTCGATCGTAGGCAGCGCGATCACCTTCGCTGCCACCGAAGGTGATCGCGCAGTGCCAGCTTCGCCGATCGCTTTTATCTCATTGCCACAAATTCAGAAGACTTTAGTAAAAGCAAGTGTCAGGGGTAGCGTGTCTTTCTATACTGCGATAGCTTGTTTCTTTACCAGTAGAGTAAATAGCTGATTTGACAGAATAGCCGTTTAGTGATAGATGCTAGCGGTTATTTTTTTGGGGGAATTGTACTTTACAGAAAATATAAGTAAATAATTTTTTGATGAAGATAGAAAAATTTACTCACAGCGATCGTGCTTTTAAGGGTATTTTGAGTACAGAGTGAGTACTAATCTGATTTTGGTTCTAGGTTATGTAGGTTCAAAGCTTGCCTAATGGTAGCTTTCAGTTATTACGAGTACGGCAGGATTTGAACCTGCGACACCTAGAACCGGAATCTAGTGCTCTATCCACTGAGCTACGCACCCTTACAATCATTAAGGATAACATTAATTATGGTGTTAAGATATTTTGGTATTTTATGAGAGTTACTCTTCAAGATGATATCTTGTTGGTTAATCAAGAAGACCTTCCCTCTTATAAAAAGGGAGGATCGACAGTGCGCAATAGTTATTTTTGGGCATTAAAATCGATCGCTTGCTATACCAGCAGAGATAAAGATTGGGAATTCGACTCAGAAGTATGGCTTGCCCTAGCTAGAATGTTATTATCCTTTGCTCAATCTGGATACTTAGGAGATAATGAAACTATCTTAGAGTTTAATCAAGATACTCCTATTCCTGAAGTATTACGATCGGTTTCTACTTGGCTCTAACTTAGGGTTTCTGACAGATAATCCGCAGTAGTCTCCACTAAAGCGATCGCGTTTTCATAAAGCATTCTGGTTGGACCAATAATACCAACACTACCCAAAGGAGTATCCTCTTGATAGTAGTAAGCAGAAACTAAGGCGCAAGTACGCATCGGCTCTAGAGGATTTTCTGCGCCTATTTTAATAGCAACCCTTCGAGAATAGTTATGATCGGGTAGGTTGAAAATCACAGGCAAAAGTTGTTCTTGTTCTGCCTCTAGCAAATATAGTAAGGTTTGTACTTGTTCTAACTGTGAAAATTCTGGCTGGCGCAATACTTCCGAAACGCCATGAATTACAATTGGTTTAGCAGAAGAAGGTTGAGATAATCGTTGTAATTCTCTAGTTAAGATAGTCAGAAAATCTGCATAATGGGTAAATTCTTGGTCTAGTTCATCCCAATTAAGAGAGGCTATTTCTGTTAGAGATCGACCTTTTAATTGACTATTGAGAAAATTAGAAAGAATTTGCAGTTCGCTGGCAATTAATTCTTCATCTAATTGTCCATTATCAGTGATAAATGGGGATGTTTCCATCAATAATGACTGAGTTTGATAAGAGTCAGTCACAATAATCAACATTATTTGCCCTGAGGCTACTTGAACCAACTGAAGATGAAGCAATATGTTGCTTAAAGTTTGAGGAAAAGTAATTAAAGCTATATAACCACTTAAGGCTGAGAGTATTTTGGTTGCTCTTTGTAGTAATGCTTCAACACTCCATCCCTCGCTTGGTAATTGCTTATTTAAAGAATGTCCTAGTTTTTTACCTACAGTTTCATCAGGAGTAATTAAGCGATCGACATAAATACGATATCCTGAATCTGAAGGAACACGCCCAGCAGAGACATGAGGCTGAAACAGCAATCCTGCTTCTTCTAAACGCCCCATAGCAGTCCTTATCGTCGCAGAACTAATTTTTAGATTATATTCTTCTGCTAAAATTTTTGAGCCTACTGGTTCGGCAGTTGCTATGTAGTGTTTTATGGTTGCTTTGAGTATATTTTGATATCTCTGACTCAAATTGGGCTGATCGGACATTGAAACAATATAATGTGAATCTTAGATAAACAATGCATCTTAAATTTTTTTTGTTAAGTATAACCTCTACTTTACTTTCTGCAAATAATTTATTGGTAGTAAATTTGGCATTATTAATGCATAAATACAACCATCAATTCAGTATCTGGGAATACTAGAATCTATGAGGCAAGAATAAATATCTATACCTCCTGCTACATTTTTAACATTAGTAAAACCATTTTGAATTAACCATTGACACATTTGAGCAGAACGCATCCCATGATGACACATTACTAGAGTTTCTGCTTCAGGATTAAAATGGACTAGAGCTTGCTCAGACCATTCAGAAAATTGACTCAAAGGTAGAAGATTAAAGCCTTCAATAAAAGCAATTTCTGCTTCATGTTTTTCTCTTACATCAATTAATTGTAGAGATGAATCTTGGTCTGCTAATTTTAAGGCTAGTTCTTCGACGCTAATTTCTGGAATAGATTGATAAGAATAAGACATGAGCTTTTAGGAGAAGATGAAAAAAATCAATAAGCAGATGACCGATCTAATTTGAGAAAGGCTATATAAAAATCATAAATTATTAACGCAATTTTAGGTTGTATAAAATAAACTCATCCTACTAAATAGATAAAGTGGGATGAGTTCAACTAAGTTTCAGGATCTTGTTTAGATTAGAAAATATTATTGATTAATTATTAACTACTCATTAGCAGTAATTACTTGAATTTGATTTACCCTAATTTCTACCTCTTGTTCAGGATGATTGTGTCCTGCTTCTTCTTCATGATGTGTTTCGAGTCTAACTATCCCTGAAACTTCTACCATAGTATCAGGTTCATAGGAGTAGCTTTCCTCTTCAAAGTGAATGATCATGTGATTAGTACCATCGCTCAAAACATAATCTGGACTACCTTCGATTCTTTTAATTATTTTTCCCCTTACCACTACCTCTTTTCCAGCAACGGGGTTTTCTAAAATAGAGGAGAAGTCGGATAATTCTGTTTGAGTTAAGACTTTAGGGGAAACTATAGAATTAAGAGCTACCAGAGCAAAAATAGCACAAATTGTTTTAGTTTTCTTCATTAAAAATATAACTAATTACTAAACAAACTACATACTTACTTGCATAGGGAAATATGTAAGTAAATACTCTTAGCGTATCATAAGTTAATTATATTAAAAAGCTGTCAATATAGTACTTAATTACACCAAAAGTATCTTGTAGAGATGATTTTAGTTATTGTTTTTTTTTGGTTTTCTTTTGTTTGGATTTTTGACAACTTGAGGAAATCCTAAGTTCTTAATGACTTGATATTTCCTTTGTTCTTCTAGTGTTTTTAGCTCGGTATAATCGACTTGATGAATGCAATTAACTGGACAAGTGTCGATCGCTTCTTCAATTAAATCTTCAGAATCGCCATCTTGATTAAATACTCTGGCTCTTCCATGATCTGGTTCGATATAGAAAGTATTAGGAGCAGTATGAGCGCAATGTTTACAACCTATGCAGGTAGCTTCATCTACATAAGTACCTTTTTGCCTCAATACTCCCCCTAGTTCTGGCTCAAAACCAGATCTGAGGGGAGCATCTCTAAGGATACCCCCCAACTCAGGCTCTAAACCAGAACGATCGGGAGTTGGGGAAAAATCCGACATTATGCACTCCAGCGTTGTACTACTAAACGAATTGAACCATCTGCATTTTTTTGCTTTTCAGTGACATCAAAACCTTGTTTACTAGTTTCATTAACAACGGTATGAAGAGCATAACGCTGAGTTACTTGTTGCAAAAAGCCATCTACAGATAAAGGTTGTTGCCAATACTGTAAATCAGCTACCAATTCGTACTCGCTGCCATTCCAGCTAAAGCCGATATCATAGTTGTTATCTTGTTCAACAACTACTTGAGCATCGCGAGTTTGACCTTGATAGCCTTTAACTTTTTTGGCACCGCCTTTCCAATTAATCCCCATATCATCTAGGGCTGCTGTTAGAGAGTTTAAGTTACGGATTTTGGTTTTGATATTGCTAAAGTGTGACATAATTTATCAGTGATTACTCGCATTAAATTTTACAAAAATTAAGCTTGAGCTAGCTACCATTGGCTGAAAGTGCCTTGGTTATTAACTGTCTCAGACTGATTTATTGTTTGGTTATAAAACTCAGAGGTTTTTTCTTGAGATATGACTACCCCAAGTTCTGCTTCAATTGCTTCAGTCACCTCTTCACAAGATGACCCCACAATTCCTGTTACCTTCTCTTTAACTCGACCATCTGGGTAGATGGTGAATTCAAGTGTTTCCATGTTCATGACAGATTTTCGGTATGTCCTACTTGGGGAATTAGGGCTGGTGGCAACGGAATTTTAGTTCCCTCCAACAAGCTCAAATTTATTTATTCGGATCGGTGAGACTACTTATGAATAGAATTTTATCAAAAGTTAATAATAGATGAAGGAATTACTTTATTATTTTCTAAGTTTTCCTTAGCTT
>JASJDI010000155.1 GCA_030065155.1 Xenococcaceae cyanobacterium MO_188.B29 | reverse complement strand
CGGGAATTGGTAAACCCGAACCTTTAAAGGAAAATTTGTCTGGCTACTGGTCGAGAAGAATTGATGAAACTAACAGATTAGTTTATCGAGTAGGAGAAGACTACATCAAAATCATCTCTTGCCGATATCTTTATTAGGTGTTTTTGACGTAAATTATTGTTGTATAACTTTTAGGTCAGCTTTGTTTTTTAATGTAGTCGATTGTAAATTAGTAAAGGCGTTCCACTAAACGCCTTGACCAAAATTGAGCTAAAAACTATTCATTCAGCCAACGAACAGCATCTTTAGCATGATAAGTAAGAATTAAATCTGCACCAGCACGCTTAAAACTAGTTAAAGTTTCTAGAGTGACTTTTTTCTCGTCAATCCAACCATTTAAAGCTGCTGCTTTAATCATGGAATATTCACCAGAAACATTGTAAGCAGCTACAGGTAGATTAGTAATTTCTTTAACTCGCCAGATAATATCCATATAAGATAGGGCAGGTTTGACCATTAACATATCTGCCCCTTCAGCAATATCTAACTCTACTTCTTTAAGTGCTTCCCTACCATTAGCAGGGTCCATCTGATAGGTACGTCGATCGCCATACTGAGGCGCAGATTCGGCAGCATCGCGGAAAGGTCCATAATAAGCTGAGGCATACTTAGCAGCGTAGGACAAAATGGGTATATTTTCAAATCCAGCCTCATCTAAGCCTTCTCTAATTGCCTGGACAAAACCATCCATCATACCTGAAGGCGCGATTATGTCTGCCCCTGCTTTGGCTTGAGAAACTGCAGTTTTCTTCAATAATTCTAAAGTAGGGTCGTTTAGTACTCTTCCTGTTAAATCTCCTACTTCTAAATAGCCACAATGACCATGAGTTGTATATTCACATAAACAAGTATCGGCAATAACGACTAATTCTGGTACTGCTTCTTTGACTGCAGTTGCTGCCTTTTGGACAATACCACAATCGTGCCAAGCACCTGTGGCATCTGCATCTTTAGTATCTGGAATACCAAAAAGGATAATGGCAGGAATACCTAGATCGTACACTTCTTTTGCTTCGGCAACAATTTTGTCAACAGAGAGTTGATATACTCCTGGCATAGAAACTACTTCTTTAGCAATGCCTTCTCCTGGGACGGCAAATAAAGGATAAATTAGATCGCTTGCAGTAATTACAGTTTCTTGCACCATACGGCGCAATTGAGATGTGCTGCGGAGACGGCGAGGGCGATTGATAGGAAACATGATTTTTAATAAAATTCTGTTTATAGACAAATTGGTCTGACCATTTAACAAATAGCTTTAGCTCATCGAGGTTGGTCGAACCCAACTTCCCTAGGGTATAGGGTTTAAGCCAGCTAAAAGCGGTGCAGCGCGGTCTTGGGGGTTTCCCCCATGAGCGACTGCGCCAAGAAGCTAATAGCTAACAGCTAACAACTAATAGCTTCTAACAAGTGTAAAGCGATCGCGAATCGTTAAGTTGAAGATTTTCCAACTACTCAATGTTTTGTAATGTTGTTATCTAAATTACCAAATAATATGTTTCAACTTAGTTGATAAAGTGATATAATCTTGTATTTGGGGCTATTTTAAATAGATAAGGAGAATTTTATATGTCTCGATATAGAGGTCCGCGTTTGCGGATCACACGCCGTCTGGGAGAATTACCTGGATTAACTAGAAAAAATGCGCGTAAAGCTTATCCACCAGGTCAACATGGACAAAATAGGCGTAAACGCTCTGAATATGCTATTCGCTTAGAAGAAAAACAAAAGCTCCGCTTCAATTATGGCGTGACAGAAAAGCAACTGGTTCGCTATGTCAGAAAAGCTCGTCGAACTGGTGGTTCAACAGGAGAAGCTCTCTTACAATTTTTAGAGATGCGCTTGGATAACACGGTTTTTCGGTTAGGTATGGCAGGAACTATTCCTGGAGCGCGTCAGCTTGTTAACCATGGTCACATCACAGTTAACGATCGAGTAGTAGATATTGCTAGCTACCAATGTCGTCCTGGAGATGTAATCAAAGTTAGAGACCGCGATCGCTCCCGCCGTCTAGTAGAAACTAATATGGAATATCCTGGTTTAGCCAATCTGCCTACTCATTTAGAATTTGACAAAAACATAATGATGGGCAAAGTTAACGGCATCGTTGAAAGAGAATGGGTTGCTTTGCAAATTAATGAACTATTAGTAATTGAGTACTACTCTCGTATGGCATAAATTCAGTTATCAGTTATCAGTTATCAGTTATTTGTACGATTCATAATGTCGTAAGGTTATTAATTTTATTGACTCTTCACTGTTCACTGTTTACTGTTCACTGAACTAACCTCCAATTTGGGACATGGTGCGAGTATAGCTACCTGCTGTAGTACCAGAGTCCCTTTGCTTATAGTTAATTTCTGGTTTGAGTAATAGTAGTTCTGCTACTCTAGCTCTAAGATCTTGGAGATCCCTACCACTACGTAAAGCAGTCTTGAGATCGATTTGACCTGTTTCATTGAGTAAGCAAGGACGTAACCAACCATCGGCAGATAAGCGCATCCGATTACAGCGATCGCAAAAGCATTCAGACATCTGAGAGATAAAACCCAGTGTTCCTTTAGCGGAAGGGATTTTAAAGACATCAGCAGGACCATTGCCCTTAATATTAGATTCAGCTAAACCCCAACGATTAGCAATGCGCTCCCGTAACTCAGCCGAAGGAATCCAAGGGCGATCGGCTTCGCTGCCTCGCTTCGCGAGATCGTCAAAAAGGCTACCATTGCCAATAGGCATAAATTCTATAAACCTTACGTGCCAATTACGCTCAAGGGTTAAAGCTGCTAAATCTAATACTTCTGAATCGTTTAAACCAGGAATGATTACTACATTTAACTTTAAGGGGTCGAAACCTACCCGATGAGCAGCTAAGATTCCCTCCCAAGTTTTATGCCAACGAGTACGCCCCCGATTGCCAATAATAGTATCGAAAGTCTGAGGATTTAAAGAATCAAGACTAATATTAATTCGGCGCAACCCAGCATCATAAAGATCTTGTGCCATACCTGCTAGTAAAAAAGCATTAGTAGTCAAGGCTAAATCTTTAGTTTGAGGCAAAGAAGCAATCTCACTAACAACATCTACTACATCTGGACGTAATAATGGTTCTCCTCCAGTTAGGCGGAATTTAGAAAATCCCAGAGGAATAAACACTTCCTTAAGTAAAGTTATTATTTCTGCCTTTGTCAGTAGGTCTTGACGCAAAATGTAATTTAGTTCTGTACCTTCTGGCATGCAGTACTGACACTGAAAATTACATCGATCGAGCAAACTGATACGGAGATAGTCTATCGTGTTCATTCCCTTAAGTTTATCGTTTAATTCCACCTACCTATTCACTTTAAAGATATAAAACTAATTTGGCTATTGTCCTCACAGAATTATGATACCTGAGCTTTCTCTTAACATCCTGACTTCTAATTTATTATGTTCCGAAGGTGATAGTTATGCTAGGCAAACAGCCCTTGTCTGGCTACACGTAATTGGTGATTTAGCGATAACTCTTGCTTTCTATTCTCTTTCTGTGATGATGATTTATTTAGTACGTAAGCAAGAAGAGCAAATTTTTTCTCCAAAATTTGGATTGTTAAGTGCTTTTATGATTTGCTGTGGAACACTCTATATTCTAGAGATTTGGTCAATTTGGCAGCCAATTTATTGGTTAACAGGGGTGATCAAGATTATTGCCGTCATCATTTTTATCATTATGGCGAATAGAATGCTTCCCAATATTTCTCAAGCTGTATCTCTGATCGGTTCTCAACCTCTGATTACTGTTAATAAAAACTTAGATCGACAAATTGAGAAACTCAAAAGCATCGATCGATTTACCCACAATCTCTATAGCCAATTAGAAACCAGAGTTAAAGAACGTACATTAGAATTAAACGCTCTCAATCAAAAACTAACTCAAGAAATTAAGGAGCGTAAGCACGTAGAAGCAACTTTACAACATCAACTCCGTTTAGAACAGTTAATTAGTCGTCTTTCTACTCAATTTATTAACCTTTCAGCCGAAAAAATTAATAACAGTATTCAAGAAGGATTACAAACCATTAGTGAGTTTGCTGGAGTAGATAGAGTCTATATTCTTCTGTTTTCTCAGCCCGAGCCTTTAATGGCTCATACTTATCAATGGTCTAATCTGGAGTCTAAATTAGTTATTTTTCCCAATAACAAAATTGAGTTAGAGCAAAATCTACCCTGGATAATGGAGAAGATTGAATATAAACAAATAATTAATCTGTCCAATATTGATAATTTGCCTTTAGAAGCTAGTAAAGACCAAAATTACTTACAACAGCAAAATATTAAATCAATTTTAATGTTACCTATGTTTTACGGTGGTTTGTTAGTAGGATTGTTAGGGTTTGATTCTATTCTTGAAGAAAGAAACTGGACTGAAGGAGATATTCAACTATTGAGACTAGCAGGAGAGATATTTATTAATGCGATCGAACGGTGTCAGCAACAACAACAATTGATTTTGCGGACTCAACAATTAGAGAACTCTAATCAAGAACTGCAACAGTTTACCCATATCGTTTCCCATGACTTACAAGAACCGCTTAGAGCAATTAGTAGTTATACAGAACTCCTAGAAGAAGAATACCGAGAACAATTAGATGCTGAAGCTCACGAATATATTGACTTTGTCGTGGGTGGAGCGCAACGTATGCAACAACTAATTCAAGATTTATTAGTTTTTTCTCGCGTTGGTCGTCAACCACAAAATTTTAGCCTGATTTCTTGTGAAGAATTACTACAAGAAGTAATTGCTAATTTAAAAATTGCGATCGCCGAAAATGAGGCAGTTGTTACTTGGGATCATTTACCTCAAGTCGTTGCCGATAAATCTCAGCTGATTCAACTGTGGCAAAATTTGATTGCTAACAGCTTAAAGTTTCGCAGTAAAGAGTCGCCAAAAGTTCATATTTCTGCCACAACTAAAGAGCAACAATTTATTTTCTGTATTCAAGACAATGGTATTGGGATCGATCCCAAACACTCAGAACGTATTTTTGTCATTTTCCAACGTTTGCATACCCGCCGAGCTTATCCAGGAACTGGTATTGGTTTGGCTATCTGCAAAAAGATCGTAGAGCTTCATAAAGGCAGGATTTGGATTAAATCTACTCCAGGGGCAGGAACAGCTTTTTATTTTTCTTTGCCTATTCATAATCAACAGTCATCAAGATGAATAGTGTAACCTTAAGACCAATTGAAATTTTATTAGTAGAAGACTCTCCTAGTGATGCGAAGTTAATTAAAAAAGTTTTCGATCGCGCTACGATTCCCCATCATCTCGAACAAGTTGAAGATGGAATAGAAGCACTCGATTTTCTTTATCAGCAGGGAGAATATGGATCTGCCCCTAGACCTGATATGATTTTACTCGATCTGCATCTACCTAAAAAAGATGGTTTGTGTGTTTTAGCAGAAATTAAAGCTGATTCTCAACTCAGTAAAATTCCCGTGATTGTTTTAACTACTTCCCATTCTCCAAAAGATGTGATTAATTGCTATCAGATGGATGCTAATTGTTACTTAACTAAGCCTAATAATTTACAAGAGTTTAAACAAACTGTGAGCATTATTGAAGATTTCTGGCTTGGCTTTGTTAAATTGCCTTTATGAATATAGCAATTCTCAGTTTATTGAGTTCAATTCGATTGCCTAAAAATTTATCGGTTATCTAGTCGACTAGCTCTCCCGACTCCCACTTCGGATAAGGAGCAAGGTCTCCTACTCGCAATGCTCAAAATAACTCATATATTAATTTGATATTAAGTTTTTTGATTTGTTAAGAATTTATCGGTTATCAAGGGTATCTAAATAGAGTTACTGATGGTTAAGTAAAACCACATAAATAAAGTTAATCGTTTGAGGTGAGAGCATGGTTAGTTATTGATAGAGGTCTGACAGCTGTCAGACCTTTACTGTAAAGGTGGGACTGCATCTTGATACTTTTTAATACAGTTGTTGTTAATTTTCCCTACCTACTTATTTGTTGGGAAATCAAATAAAATTTTTTTTTTGATTATATTTATTTACTATTTTTTAAATTAATTGAGGTTTTTTGCAGTGGTGTTGCAAAACGATAACAAAGTATCTTTGGCTATACAAACAATATATAAGCCTAAAACTATTAAGGTTTTGCTGATTGAAGATAATCCTGCTGATATCTTACTAGTCAACAAATTTTTCAACAAAATTAAAACTGATAAATTTGAACTAATAAACGCTGAATTTCTGAGTGAAGGTCTTGATTATCTTAGAAATAGTAATTTTGATGTAGTTTTACTAGACTTATCTTTGCCAGATAGTTGGGGTTTAGATTCTCTTAAAGAAATACAACAAACGGCAGCAAAAATTCCCATTATTGTTTTAACAGGAACTCAAGATGAAGCTAATGCCCTAGCTGCCCTAAGAGAAGGGGCGCAAGATTATTTGGTGAAAGGTTCTATTTCTGCTGATTTATTGGCTAAATCGGTTCATTATGCTATTGAACGACAACAAAATGCTGACAAGCTACGTCAAAGTGAAGCTCGTTATCGTGGTGTAGTTGAAGATCAAACAGAATTAATTTGTCGCTTTTTGCCCAATGGAATTTTAACTTTCGTTAATCAAGTTTATTGCCGTTATTTTGGCTTATCAGAAGAAGATTTAATTGGTCAAAATTTAAAACTAGCCATTAATCCCCAAGATATTCCTATATTTGAGTCTCACCTAGCTAGTCTCAATCAAAAACACAATAACATTAATCTTGAATTTAGAGTGATTGCTGTCGATCGAGAAACGCATTGGCAACAATGGAGTATCCGAGCTATTTTCCAGGGAGATAAAATTATTGAATATCAAGCTGTTGGACGAGATATTAGCGATCGCAAACAGGCAGAAATTGATAAAGTTCGTCTCATCGCTTCTCTTCATGAAAGTGAAGAAAGATTTCGGACTATGGCAAATACTGCTCCAGTCTTAATTTGGATGAGTGATGCTAATGGTCAAGCTACATTTTTTAATCAGTCTTGGTTGGATTTTACTGGTTATACTCTCGAACAAGCATTAATTAGTGGTTGGCTGGCTAATATTCATCCAGAAGAAAGATTGAAGTGTTTAAATAACTATAATTTAGCCCGTCAAAATTATATTCAAACACAAACAGAATACCGCATGCTTCATGCTAATGGTAAATATCGTTGGTTATTAAGTACTACTGTACCTAGGTTTAATGGGGGTGGTAAATTTGCTGGCTTTATTAGCTCTTGTATTGATATTAGCGAACGTAAACAAGCAGAAATTCTTATCTCTCAGCAAGCAGAACTCGATCGCCTAGAGGCTCAAATTATTCAAAGTATTCATGAATCTTTGTCTTTAGAAATAATTACCAAAACAGCAGCTAAGGAAATTAATCAGTTTTTGCAAATAGAAAGAGTAGGTATTGTCAAATTGCAGTCTTCTGAACAAATACAAGTTTTAGCAACAGCAATTAACCTGCAAAAGATATCTAATAGCAATGTACCTTTTGAATTAGAAGAAATCAATCCAAATTGGCAAACTTACGCAGAGCAATTGATACGGGGGGAAATTGTTGCTGTAGAAAAAGAGCAAGAGTCACCGTTACTCCGCCGTAGAACGGCGGAGCGGGGTTCACAAGGGGGCGAGGAAACCTCGCCCCACGACCCCTTGCCTGCGGTGACTGGTGTTCCCCAGTTAAAATCAACTAGCAATAATTTTTCCCAGTCAGCAACGAGAGTAACCTTTTGTTCTCAACTTCTAGTACCCATTATCGTTGAAAAAAAATTATGGGGTTTGATAGTAGCAGAGCAAGACTGCAAAACTTGCTCTTGGTATGTCCAAGAAACTAAATTACTAACAAGGATTGCTATTCAATTAGGAATTGCGATTCAAAAATCTGAACTGTATCAGCAAATAGAAAAGCTAGCTGTTATTGATAGTTTAACGGGAATTGCCAATCGCCGTAAATTCGATCGATATCTTGCTAATGAATGGCGAAGACTAGCGCGGGAAAAAGCTCCTTTATCCTTAATTTTGTGCGATATTGACTACTTTAAGCTTTACAATGATACCTACGGTCATCAAGCAGGCGATCGCTGTTTGCGAGCCATAGCTCAAACGATCAGTAGAGCAATTAAACGTCCAGCAGATTTAGCTGCTCGTTATGGAGGAGAGGAGTTAGCTGTTATCTTACCTAACACGAATCCTGAAGGAGCTAAGAAAGTAGCAGAGAAAATCCACTTAGAGATCCAAGCATTACAAATTCCTCATGGCAATTCTCCTTTAAACGTTTATCTTACTGTTTCAATGGGAGTTGCTGGCTATGTTCCCGGTCATAGCTCTTCTCCCCAGACATTAATTGAAGCTGCCGATCTTGCTCTTTATCGTGCTAAAAAATTAGGGCGCGATCGAATAATTTTGAAACAGGGGTGTTAGGAATCATGTAAATCCTCAGAAAGATGATCGCTCATAAACTTGTTATTAAGATTGTGTTAGGCAAATAATTTAACAAGGTCAAGATCTTAATTATCTTAGCAACATCGATCGCTACTCTCTCAGATACTCCTACTGCTTCGATAGGAACTCAAATTGTAGTGGCAATATTAGTAGGGTTACTTACTGCTTTTGCCGTTCAGTTTTTGCTGACTAATTTGGGATTAGCATTAGGCATCTCTTTGCTTAAATATCGACCTCAAACCTCATCAAAGCAAGCTACTGACTCTTCTCAGTCTGAGAGCAGTAAAATCAGCGTTAATATTAGTTTTTTCGCTGGATTGGGAATATTACTCACCCTCAACTCCGTCTTGTTTATCGCTTGCTTTTTGGCTGTCAGGTTCAGTACCGCTAGTGATACCATTTCAGGAGCAACTTTAGGGCTAGTTATCTGGTCAACTTACTTCCTAATTTTGCTTTGGGTGAGCTACAATTCCGTAGGTTCTCTCATGAGTTGGGTATTCGGCTCGGTTGCTACCAAATTGGGTCAACTAATTGAGGCGATCTCTACTTCAATTCAAGGAAAAGAAAAACCAGTCTCAGAAATCCTAACGGAAGAAACAGCAGCACAACTAATTCAGCAGGAAATCAGGACTGCTTTAGCTGAATTTGACCTACAACAGCGCATTGAGGATTATTTAAAGACAATACCACAACCTCAGTTAGATTTGACGGCAATTACTCAGGGATTTGCCGATTTACTCGAAAATTTAGATTTAGATTTTTTTGCCGAAACTAACCTACTACAGAAAATAGATCGGCAAACTTTTATCAATCTAATCGATGAACGCACCAATCTCTCAACCTCGGAGTCAGAGAAAGTTGTCGATCGACTATTGAGCATGTGGCAACAAACCATCGATCGCTATAGGGAGAAAGATTTAAATGAGGAATTGCTTCACTGGTTACAGTCTGCTAATCCTGAAGAATTACAATTCGAGCAGCTAATTGAACGATTAGAACAATTAGTAGGTAAAGACTTTGAGCATACTTCAGCAGATTTAGCACTACAGTCAGAGCAAAATGAGGCAATTACAGTAGAGGAGGAATCGTTACCTGGGGTTTTTCCAAGCTTGGATCGACTCAGGAAAATTATCTCATCGAGTACTTTGGACTGGAAAGCAATCAAAAATACATTGCTTAATAGAGTTGACCTTTCGGAAGTGGATATCGAAGATATTTGGTATACTCTCCAATCTCTGTATCATAAAATCAATTCTTCCGAAGCATCACCAAAGCTACCTTTCAATACCATTAGAAACGATGTAGAAGATTATTTGTGGCACGCATCTCGCTGGTATTTAAACTGTGAAAAGGGTTGGCAAGAATTTAAACAAATAATTTACGATCCTCAAGCAGATTTGGTACAAGTTCGCTTTCAGTTAGAACAAATTCAGCCAGAGGATTTGGTCGAACTTCTCCAGCAAAGAGATGACCTCGAATCAGAAGAGATAGATGAAATTGCTGAACATTTAGCAGCAGTGCGACAAGAAATTTTTGACTCGATCGAGCTAGCGGAGGGACAAGAACAGAAACAGCAATTAACAGATCGTCTCAAAAACTACTTGCAGACAGTCGATCGAGCGGAACTGCAAGGAAATAATCTAGCACGAAAGATGGAACAGCTACTCATTAAATCAGGAGTGAGCCTAGAAATATTAACTCAATTTTTGCCCACTTGGCAGCAACTAGATTGGCAAACCTGGTTAAAGCAACGACAAGATTTAGAACTAGAGGAGCTACAGCAGATAGTAGAACGCTTAGAGGCAATGGGCGATCACTTGCTGACAAGAATAGAAGATTGGCAAGTTCAAATTACCTCAAAGCAAAGGGAGTTACAAGCTAAACTCGAATCCTATCTGCGCTACACTCATTTGAAATATTTAACCAGAGAAAATATCGATGCCAAGCTAGAAGAACTCTGGCAGAAAGTAGTTGATAATTATTTACCAGAAATACAGCAACGGTTACCAGAGATCGATCGCTCTGCACTGGTAGAGATACTAGAAAAACGAAAGGGACTCAATGTAGAGCGAGTTGAGGAAATTGCCGAACAAATAGCAACTAAATTGTCAGAATTAAATAGTTCTGTAACTCAAGAGATATCTCAGTTACAAGTACAGGCTACCGAATTAAGCGAAGAACTACTTGATTATTTAGAGCGAGCGAGCGAGAAAAACTTGAATCTGGCAGAAATTGAAGCAGAGTTACCTCAACTGTTAAATCTTGCCAAGCGGAAAACGACAACAGTAATCAATCAACAACTGGCTCAATTAAACTGGGATGAGATAGAACAAAAGCTCAAACAAGTTGAAAAATATAGTGAAATACAAATTAGACAGTCAATCAAACAGGTGCGAAAAGCTAGTAGTAAACTGATAAAATTACCACGACGGTGGGCAACTCGGACTTCTCAGCAAGTTAGAGAGCTTATGGATGAACTCGAAGATTTTTTAAGCTACAGTAATAAAATCGAATTTAGCTCAGAACGTATTGAACGTAATCTCCAAAGAATTTTTCATCAATCGCCAACATGGTCTCATTCTTTAAGTAATTCTGCTGCTAATAATCTCGATCGCTTAGCACAATTAACTCCTGCTAAAATTACCAAGTCTCTTTCGTCGAGGCAAGATCTTACTCCCGTCGAAGTAGAACAAATTAGCGATCGCTTTATGGCTATTACTCATCAATTATCTGAAGAGATTAAAACTAAGCAGCATCAAACTAACCAACTCGTTCAACAGCTAATCGATCGCATTAGCGAATATCTCAGTTCTCTTAATTTATGGCATCTCGATTACGATAAGGTTAAAGCCAGTCTTGCCAGTTTTGATTTTCCATCTTTGACTCATTCGTGGCAGGAAATGTTAGAAGAAATACCTTTAGAAGAATTAGGCGATCGCCTAGGGAAATTGAGCTACGAATCTTTATTGACAATTATGAAGGATAATGAGCTTGACTCGATTTTGCCTCAAATTCAAGGAGTATCAGATTATCTCTCTGAGCAAATTGAAACCATTAAACTAGCTGCTTACGAACGAATAGAAACCATTAAACAAGAAATCTTACAACAAGTAGAAGCCACCAGAAAAGCGATCGCTTTTGCTGCTTACTGGATGTGTGCTATTACCTTCACTTCTGCTATTAGTTCTGCTATGGCTGGATTTTTGGCAACTAGAGTTGATTTCTGATCCAACTAATTAACTGAAAAGATATATATGATTGAAAAAGCTTCAGGATACACATTACCAGTATTTGCCTGTGCTGCTGCGATCGCAGCCTTACGCTATCTCCATCAAGAATTAGAAGCTAATTTTGTTACTGTTGATTTAATCAAACCACCAGAAAAGGTTAAAATCGCGATCGAGCAAGTAGCCAAACTAATTCCCCAATCTGCTTTAGCTATTACTCGTAGCGATCCTGGAGAACATTTAGATATTACCCGTAATACTCCTGTGTGGGCTTTGGTAGAAGTAGAGGAGCAGAGGAGCAGAGGAGATTGGCAAATTGAAATTCGTGGGGGAGAGGGTATTGGTAAGCAAATCAATAATGAAGGAAAGGCAGCTATTTACAATTATGCTCAAAGATTAATCCAAGAGAATTTCAAGACTTTATTACATCCCAACGAGAAAATTACTGTCACTATTATTTTGCCTGAAGGAGAAAGATTAGCTCAAAGAACTTCTAATTCTGCTTTTGGGATAGTAGAAGGGCTATCTTTACTGGGAACGACAGGAATAGTTCAACCTTTAACTGCACCCAGTCAATTGGAGGCTTATCAAACAGAATTGAAAGAAAAAGCAAGCAAATTCGACTCTTTAGTGTTTTGTATCGGCGAAAATGGCTTAGATTTAGCCAAAAAGTTGGATATTAATCCAGCCAGGCTCGTGAAAACTGCTAATTGGATTGGTTCAATGCTGGTAGTCGCAGCATTAGAACAAGTGAAATCAATTGTCTTGTTTGGCTATCACGGTAAACTAATCAAGCTAGCTGGGGGCATCTTTCATACCCATAACCATCTTGCTGATGGAAGATTAGAAATCTTAACAGCCCATTGCGCTCAGTTGGGTTTGCCTACATCTCTAATTCAACAGATATATCATAGTTCTACTACTGAATCTGCTTTACAACTGTTACGACAATCAGACCAATTACAAGGAAGTAATTGGGTAGAACAAATTTATCAAAACATTGCTACTCAAATAGATCTGCGTTCTCAAGATTATATTCGCAAACATAGTGAGCAAGAAGTCTGTGTTGGCTCGATTCTATTCGATCGCCAAAGAAATATAATTCAGATAAGCAAAAATGCTGAAGATATAGTTACAAAATTATGTTAGGATCGTGAGAATATTTGTAACTATTTCTTAATAATAAGAAATTACATACAATTATATTCAATCTGGGAAAGGTTTTTATACAAATCTCCAATTTCTGTAACAATTCTTTACTTGTTAATCTAGACGAAGTACATAAGCTAGTAGTGACTATCCCAACAGAATCAATCCAAACCACAACAGAGACTCCATCAAATAAGCATTTAGCTAACAGTCTCCATCGCCAAATGATTGCCATTATTGATTTTGGCTCTCAATATTCTGAGTTAATCGCTCGTCGAATCCGAGAAACACAAGTATATTCGGAGGTTCTATCTTATCGTACTAGTGCAGAGCAGTTAAGCAAACTAAGTCCAGCAGGAATAATTCTTTCTGGAGGACCTAATTCTGTATATGACGAATATGCACCCCAGTGCGATCCAGAAATATGGCATTTAGGCATTCCCATTTTAGGAGTTTGTTATGGAATGCAATTGATGGTCAAGCAATTGGGAGGAGTAGTTGAGAGAGCAAAACGAGGAGAGTATGGTAAAGCATCGATGTACATTGATGATCCTACCGATTTACTTACCAATGTTGAAGACGGCTCGACTATGTGGATGAGTCATGGAGATTCTTGTACTCAGTTACCTGAAGGGTTTTCTGTGTTAGCACATACAGATAATACTGCTTGTGCAGCAATCTCCAACCATACCAAAAAACTTTTTGGAGTTCAGTTTCATCCAGAAGTAATTCATTCTGTTGGTGGAATAGCTTTGATCCGCAACTTTGTTTATCATATCTGCGAGTGCGAACCTACTTGGACAACAGAGGCATTTGTTGAAGAGTCCATCAGAGAAATTCGAGCTAAAGTTGGTGATAAAAGAGTTTTACTTGCTTTATCGGGTGGGGTAGATTCTTCTACTTTGGCTTTTTTACTACATCGTGCTATTGGCGATAAACTTACCTGTATGTTCATTGACCAAGGTTTCATGCGCAAAGGTGAACCAGAAAGGTTGATGGATATTTTTGATAAACAATTCCACATTCCTGTAGAGTATGTAAATGCTCGCGATCGCTTTTTGGTACAAATGGAAGGAGTTACCGATCCTGAAGTCAAACGCCGTCGTATTGGACATGAGTTTATTCAAGTGTTTGAAGAAGAGTCCCAAAGATTAGGGCCTTTTGACTACTTGGCACAAGGTACTCTTTATCCTGATGTAATTGAGTCTGCCGATACTAATGTCGATCCCAAAACTGGAGAAAGAGTCGCTGTTAAAATTAAAAGCCATCACAATGTTGGGGGTTTACCAGAAAATCTTCGCTTTAAATTGGTTGAGCCATTGCGTAAACTATTTAAAGATGAAGTAAGAAAAGTAGCTCGTTCGATCGGTTTACCAGAAGAAATAGTTCGTCGCCATCCTTTCCCAGGGCCTGGATTAGCCATTAGGATTATTGGGGAAGTGACTTCTGAAAGATTAAATATTCTGCGTGATGCTGATTTTGTAGTTCGAGATGAAATCAGTAAACAAGGAATGTATCATGACTTTTGGCAAGCTTTTGCTGTTTTATTGCCTATCCGTAGTGTCGGAGTAATGGGAGATAAACGCACTTATGCTCATCCAGTTGTATTGCGTTTTATTACTAGTGAAGATGGGATGACTGCTGATTGGGCAAAAGTCCCCTACGATCTGCTAGAAACTATTTCTAATCGAATTGTCAACGAGGTTAAAGGAGTTAATCGGGTAGTTTACGATATTACTTCTAAACCTCCTGGCACGATCGAGTGGGAATAATTGTAGATTAAGGGTATTGACCGCCCTTCGGGCAAGGCAGGAGGCAGAAGGTCGATCTGTTGGTAAGAAATAGCAATTTCTGTCCTCGTTGCCTTTGTTTGTTTCTGGGGAATAACAGTCACCAAGACATGACGATGCCTACGGTGACTGTTATTCCCCAGTCAAAAGTTTCTTTATAGCCAATTTCCCGATAAAATAAAAGCAGACCAAAAACGAGGATGAGAATATTTCCCGCGCAAGAGAGCTATTTGGGCACGACGTAAAGCTTCTCCTTTACTTAACCTCATCAGAAACTACAGAACCAACCAGGGCAAGAATAGAAATCAAACCCCAAAGAACTCGTAAACCTCCCGCACAAGGCTGAATTTTCCATGAAAATGGCATAGTCGAGATGGACAAGTCCTAATTACCTATTACTGAGATCTTGCACCTAATCTGTAACTTATTTGTGCTATTAGGGAAAAGGGGAAAGGTTAAAGGGAAAAGGGTAATAAATTGATTATCAATAGCTAATTATTTAGTTTTTTTGTACTGGTGCAAGATCTGAGTATTACCCATTGGTGACAAGTTAAGCAAAAGCCGAAATAGTCAACTACTATATATAGTGTTTTGCTAAGTTAATAATACTATATATGGATGAGAGCAAATTATCAAGCGATCGCTTCTTGAAGATTTAGGATA
>JASJDI010000154.1 GCA_030065155.1 Xenococcaceae cyanobacterium MO_188.B29 | reverse complement strand
AGGGGGGAAGACAGAGGAAGAGTTTTTTTATATTGGGGAAGACAGAGGAATTACCTTTTTAAATTGGAGAGGGAGTATTTCGGAGTATGAAGATTTAGAACTATTTCAGTTTTTACAGCAAAAACCGCTTAAATTATTGAATCAAATGCTGGAAAAAGGGATTAACTCACCTTTAGCTTCTTCTTGCGGGCGTTTATTTGATGCTGTGGCTGCTGCGATTGGTATTTGTCGCGAATCTTGTAGTTATGAAGGACAAGGTGCGATCGCTTTAGAAACTTTAGCTCAACAATGGATATTAAATCACCCTGAAGAAATCGCATTTTATCCTTTTTCCATAGAAAATAAAGAAATCAAGGAAGAATCGAAATTACTATATCTAGAGCCACGTCCGATGTGGCAAGCATTGTTAGCAGACCTACAGCAAGGTACTTCTCCAACTGCCATCGCAGCAAAATTTCATCGGGGATTGGCTAAAGCGATCGCGTTAATGGTAGAGAAAATTCAGAGCAACTATAAGGAAGCAAGCATTAATCAAGTGGCATTGACAGGAGGAGTTTTTCAAAATCAAATTCTGCTTTTAGAGGTATCGAGTTTGTTACAAGAAAAGGGTTTTAATGTTCTCATCCATAATCAAGTACCACCCAATGACGGCGGATTATCCCTCGGACAAGTTGCAATTACAGCTTCTCAGTTAACAGTTAACAGTTATTACGATAAAAGTTAAACATAAAAAAATAGTGATTAAGAATTACCAACTACTAACTACTAACCAAAAAAAATGTGTTTAGGAATCCCTGGTCAAATTGTCGAAATAACCGATGAGAAAAATAAATTAGCTTTAGTAAATGTTGGCGGTGTCAAACGACAAGTCAATCTCGCTTGTATTATCGATCGAGAAAATCCTGTTGAATCTTGTGTCGGCGATTGGGTTTTAGTTCACGTTGGTTTTGCCCTCAATCGTATTGATGAAGAGGAAGCTGCGGAAACTCTAAAAATGTTACAGGAAATAGTCGCTTTAACAAAATAAATCATAAAAAAATTCTCCTCGTTGATATAGGAATACTTTATACAGATGAAATACATCAATGAATTTCGCGATCCACAAACCGCCCAAGCATTATTTAAAGAAATTAACCGCTTAAGTAGGGGCGATTCGCGAATCGCCCCTACAGAAAAACCCCTAAAAATAATGGAAATTTGTGGCGGACATACCCATTCCATCTTTAAATATGGGATTGAAGCAGCCCTTCCCGATACGATCGAGTTAATTCATGGCCCTGGTTGTCCTGTATGCGTCATGCCTAGAGGTAAGTTGGATGACGCGATCGCTCTTGCCGAACAACCTAATATTATTTTTACCACTTTTGGCGATGCTATGCGCGTACCTGGATCGAAAAAAAGCTTGTTGCAAGCTAAAGCAGAAGGTGCAGATATACGGATGGTTTATTCTCCTTTAGATGCTTTACCCATTGCCAAGGAAAATCCTGACAAGGAAGTAGTTTTCTTTGGCATTGGATTTGAAACCACCGCCCCTAGTACCGCTTTAACTATCTTACAAGCAGCAGCAGAAGGAATTAAAAATTTTAGTATCTTTGCTAACCATGTCCTCGTTGTTCCTGCCCTAGAAGCTTTATTAAATAATCCCGATTTACAACTCGATGGTTTTGTTGGTCCTGGTCATGTTAGTACAATTATTGGTACTAAACCCTATGAAATTATTGCGGAAACTTATCATAAACCTTTAGTGGTATCTGGATTTGAACCTCTGGATATTCTGCAATCAATTGTCATGGTATTGCAGCAGTTAGCAGAAGGACGCTGTGAAGTAGAAAATCAATATACTCGTTTAGTGGAATCTGAAGGAAACAAAGTCGCGTTAGATGCTATTAATAAGGTATTTGCCGTCAGAGATGAGTTTGAATGGCGCGGTTTGGGCAATATTAGCCAATCTGGACTGAAAATTAACGAAAATTACGCTAATTTTGATGCAGAAGCCAAATTTACTCTTCCTAACCGTCAAGTAGCTGATGCTGCTGCTTGTCAATGTGGAGAAATACTCAAAGGGGTATTAAAACCCTGGCAATGTAAAGTCTTTGGTACTGCTTGTACTCCCGAAAATCCGATCGGTACTTGTATGGTGTCTTCAGAAGGAGCTTGTGCTGCTTATTATAAATATGGTCGTTTATCTACTGTGGGGAAACAAGCAAAGTTTAAGAAAACTAAAGTAAAAGTAGCAAATTAGCATTTTATTTCATTAATGTAGCTTTTTTCTGTTTTGTGAGAAAATGTTATGGGTATCCAGAAACTTGCTACATAGTACGAATCTATATGTGAAAGATATGTTCAATTAAAGCCAGAACTATTATCACAATTTTCGGCATGAATAAACACTATCACATAACAAGGCAATTTCAGCCGACCTCCTTTGTCTGCAGCTGAATTGCAGCATTAAAAATGTTTTTTATGTTTACTTTATAAGTATTCTCTAAGTTCAGATAAAGTCCCACTTGATGATTTTGGAATTGTTAAGATCGGGCCAATAAGACAATCTTCTTAAGATAAAGATATGACTTCAGCATCGAATCAGCAAGCCTCAATTATTCGTACTGAGCGAGGCTTGACGATCGCAGGTACACGCATCACCCTTTATGATGTAATGGATTACCTAAAGGCTCAGTATCCACCAAAGCTAATTCGTGAGAAGCTTGGTCTTAACGATGAGCAGATTCATTCAGCCTTAGCATACATTGAGACTCATCCGATTGAGGTTGAAACAGAATACCAAGAATGCCTGCGAACAGCAGCGGAAATTCGGCAATATTGGGAAGAGAGAAATCGGGAACAATTTGCCAAGATCGCAACAATGCCACCTAAGCCAGGTCAGGAAGCCCTTCGTGCAAAACTTCAAGCTTGGAAAGCACGTATTGAAGCCCAGTCATGAACTTTCTGATTGACTACAACTTAACGGGCGATGCTGTTTTATTCTGGGGAACACTCTCGGCTGAAGGATGGCTCGATCTTTTACCCATCCGCTTCTTTACGTTTCAGGAAATTGGGTTGCCGATGGATAGTAGCGATCGCATTGTTTGGCAATTTGCTCAAACCAACCAGATGATTTTGATTACAGCTAATCGAAATATGAAGGGAGAGGATTCTCTAGAACAGACAATCCGTGAGGAAAATACACCGACTTCCCTGCCAATTCTAACAATTGGAAACCCCGCTCGATTTGATGAGAGTAGCTATCGGCAAAAATGCGCCACTCGCCTGATTGAGATTTTATTCGATCTGGAAAACTATATGGGAGTAGGTCGAATTTTTATTCCGTAAAACTTTCGTCACTTGGTTAAATATGGGAAAATAGCAAAAAGCAAGAGCAATAGCATGATTATCGATCCGCAAAAAGTATCTGGTAAAAAAAGCTCTAATTATCCCAAACAATTTCAAACTTATGTCGCAGGAAGAATTAAGAAAAAACTGGGCAATGTAGCAGGGTTAAAAAATTTTGGGGTAAACTTGGTAACACTCGAACCAGGTAGTAGTTCTGCCCTGAGACACTGGCATAGCAAACAAGATGAATTTATTTACATTTTGTCTGGGGAAGCTACTTTAGTTACTAATGCTGGCGAACAGATTTTACAAGCGGGAATGGCAGCAGGATTTCCAGCAGGAGAGGAAGATGGACATCATTTGCTTAATCGTTCAGATGCAGATGTAGTTTATTTAGAAATTGGGGATAGAACTCCCGAAGATACAGTAAGTTATCCAGATGAAGATCTGATTGCCCAAGATAAAGATGGTGTCTGGATTTTCACTCACAAAGATGGCAGTATTTTTGATTCTTAGTCTAGGCAAAAATAAATAATCTAATTTCATGAATCAAACTCCAGTTTTACAAGGTATCAGTCCCCTAATTCCAGGTGGCAACGAGCTAAAAGCAACAGTTGCCTTTTACGAACAACAACTTGGCTTTAGATGTACCCATAAAGAAGGCAATCCCATCCACATGGCAATTGTGCAGAGAGATTCAACCCAAATTTTTCTGATTCAGAATGAAGATAAACACTTAGCAGAAGGAACATCCTTACGTATCCAAGTTGAAGGGATCGAGGAACTTTATCAAGAGTTTCAAAATAAAGATGAAGAGATTATTCATCCTAATGGCAAATTAGAAAAAAAACCTTGGGGAGTGAATGAATTTGTTGTTCTCGATCCGATGGGAGTTTGCATTACTTTTTATGAAATGCTGAAACCCTAAAAATCTAAATTCAGTAGGTAGCTTTAATTCAATATACTTATTCTCAATCAGCAGATTATCTTAACGAAACTCAATACTTTATCGATCGAGCTATGAAAAAGCTTAAAAATCAAACTGATTGAGTTCTAAAGATCTTAAATTAAAGATAATTGGGGCTTTTTAGGCAGATCATCACAGCCTTGAAAATAAATTATTATGAACATTCCTCCTACTATTCATCCCGATCGAGATTCTCTGTTTAACAAAATCGAGAAAGTCCGCCATCGCCATCCCAAAGTAAAAGATAAGACTATTACCCTAGCTCATGGTAGCGGTGGTAAAGCCATGCGTGACTTGATTGAAGATATCTTTGTGGGTAGTTTTAATAATCCTCTTTTATCACAGTTAGAAGATCAAGCAAGGGTAAATTTAGCTGAATTGAGCGCAATGGGCGATCGACTAGCGTTTACTACAGATTCTTATGTTATCGATCCGATTTTCTTTCCTGGGGGTAATATTGGCGAGTTAGCAGTCAATGGCACAGTTAACGATTTGGCTGTTAGTGGGGCAACCCCTTTATATTTGTCTTGTGGAATGATTATTGAAGAGGGATTACCCGTCGAAACTCTACGTGAAATCGTTCAAAGTATGAAACAGGCTGCGGATTTTGCAGGAGTAAAGATAGTTACAGGTGATACTAAGGTAGTCGATCGTGGTTCGGCAGACAAGTTATTTATCAATACTACTGGAGTCGGGGTAATTCATGCGGGGATTGATATTTCTGCTGCCAATCTCCAACCAAGAGATGCAATTATTATCAATGGTTATTTGGGCGATCATGGAGCAGCAATTACCATAGCTAGAGAGGAATTAGCCTTAGAGAGTAGTATAAAGAGCGATTGTCAGCCTCTTAATGGTTTAGTACAAGCTATTTTGGCTGTATGTCCAGAAATTCATGCTATGCGCGATGCTACCAGAGGAGGATTAGCTACAGTCTTGAATGAATTTGCTCTTAGTTCGGGAGTCGGTATCCATCTGTACGAGCAAGTACTTCCTGTTAGAGAAGAAGTTCAAGCGATTTGTGAATTGTTGGGATTAGATCCTTTATATCTGGCAAATGAAGGTAAGTTAGTTACAGTCGTACCCAATCATCAAGCAGAAAAGGTTCTCGCTGCGATGCAATCTCATCCTGCTGGTAAAGATGCAGTGATCATTGGGGAGGTAATTGATTCTCCTTCAGGACTAGTGATCATGGAGACGATATTTGGCACAGACAGAATTGTCGATATGTTGGTTGGGGATCAATTACCCAGAATTTGTTAATCCGTAGGGGCGATTCGCGACGCAAAGCTAGTCCTTGAGGGCGAATCGCCCCTACCCTATCAATTCAATATTATTTATATCTAATCCCAAAATGCATGAATTAGGAATCACCCAAAATATTGTCGCCATTGTTAAAGAAAACGCAGGAGGAGTACCTGTAAAAAAGTAACCTTAGAAATCGGGCAACTTTCCGCAATTATGCCTGATGCAATTCGTTTTTGTTTTGATATTTGTTGTCAAGGAACAGTATTAGAAGGGGCAAGTTTAGAAATTATTGAAGTTCCTGGTTTAGCTAGCTGTTGTCAATGTGGTACAAAGGTTAATTTAGAGCAGCCTTTTGGCATGTGCGATCGCTGTGGCAGTGTAGAACTGAAAATTATTCAAGGTGAAGAATTAAAAATTAAATCGATGGAGATAGAAGAATTATGTGCGTAACTTGCGGTTGTTCGGATAATAGTCAAGTAACTGTTACTAGTTTAGACAAGGATAACACTAGCCATTCTCACACTCATACTCTAGCTGATGGCACAGTAATTACCCATACCCACGAACAAGATCATTTTCATACTCACAATGAAACTAGCCATTCTCACACCCATACCCACGAAAACCTTCATTCTCATTCTCCGAGGGAAACCTCCGCAATTCATGCGCAGATACACGGGACAACCGTTACTTTAGAACAAGAAATTCTCAGCAAAAATGACCGTATTGCCGAGCAAAATCGTCATTGGTTTCAAGAAAGGGGGATTTTAGCTTTAAATCTTGTTAGTTCTCCTGGTGCTGGTAAAACAACTCTGTTAACCCGTACAATTAACGATCTTAAATCTAAATTACCCATCAGTGTAATCGAAGGGGATCAAGAAACAGTTAACGATGCGGAAAAAATTCGTCAAACAGGTTGTCAAGTTGTACAAATTAATACAGGGACAGGCTGTCATCTAGAAGCAGCAATGGTACAACGAGGATACTTAGAACTCAATCCCCCCTCTAATTCTATTTTGGCGATCGAAAATGTGGGTAATTTAGTTTGCCCCGCTTTATTTGACTTAGGAGAAAAAGCCAAAGTAGCTATTCTTTCTGTTACCGAAGGGGAAGATAAACCAATTAAGTATCCCCATATGTTCCGTGCTAGTCAGGTGATGATTTTAACCAAAATTGACCTGCTTCCTTACGTCCAATTTGATGTCGATCGTTGTCTAGAATATGCCCGACAAGTCAATCCTCACATTCAAATCTTTCAAGTTTCTGCAACCACAGGTGCTGGTTTAAATGATTGGTATGCATGGTTGCAAAATCAATTAGACTGCTTGAATAAGTCCTAATTAGCTCAAATCCTTTAATTGTCCATTGATAATTAAATTAAGGTACATTCCAAATGCGCTGGTGATAATCTTCTAGTTGGGCGTAGGGATCGCTATCATTATGATGATGATGTTCGTGATGATGGTGATGATGATTATGCCCATCTTGTCCATCGGTTGCAGCTAGTCGAAACTTGCACATTTCGCAGTTCATTTCTACTTTACCTAACTGCGCTTCAATTTCTCTTTCTCTAATGACTTGTAGAAGTTGGGGGGCAATACCCATTTCAGGTAAGCAGGTAAAATCGATATCTGGATATTGTTCTTCTTGTTGGGCGGTAATATTAAAGATTTTTTCCATTAAAGTCCCCGTAAACAAGAAATAGGGCAGGACAATAATACGCTTTGGTTGATACATGTAAGCGCGACGAAAACCTTCTTCTAAACGAGGATGACTAATGCCAATAAAACAAGTTTCTACTGTCTTGTAGCCACTACCTTCCCACATAATCCTAGCTAGTTTGCATACATCTCCATTAGCATCAGGATCGCTTGAACCTCTACCCACAAATAACAGCACAGTATCATTCCGAGAGATATTACGAGGATTATGTTCTACTTTATCTAGTTCTGTCAGTCGATCGCGCCACAGTTCGATAATTTTGGGGGTAATACCAAAATGACGACCATAATTAAAGTTTAACTGAGGATAAGGCGATCGCGATCGATCTAATTCGTTAGTAACGTCAAACTTATTATGTCTGGCTGCAAAAAGTAAAATGGGCAGGGCAGTAATTTCTTTGTATCCTTTGTTTACACATAATTCTACTCCTTGCTGAATTGTTGGTTGAGTTAATTCTAAAAAACAAGGAATAACAGGACGAGATGTATCTAATTGTTGATAGGTTTCAACGAAGTCAAGAAAAGTTTGTCTGCCTCTTTCATTTCTTGTACCATGTCCGATCGCTAGTAAAGGTCTTTGATAGGGTAAGGGTGGTAATTGAAGTGAGTTGAGAATTGATTTAGGAAAGGAATTGGCAATAACCATCTGTACCTCGCAGATATATTAACTAAGTTTACTTTTTATCGGTGGGCATCCTGACTAAGAGATTCATGATTAGATCATCTCATCACAGTTGCGGGACAGTGTTGGATTTACACCAAACTTTCCCCATTACTTTTAATGGCTGTTCCCCATTAAAGCCGACAGTTCCCATAGTAAACTCAATTTTATCCAGAAAAATCAGGAATTTAGCTTAAATTTAAACTTAATTTGCTTCTAAAAAAGTATTTAAATAGTTATTTGTAGATAACAAATTAAAAACTATCGATATTTTTGTTTGTCAATATTTGACTATTATTTGCGAAGAATTATTAATGTTATATTTGGATATTCTCAGTATAATTTAATGATTGAATTATAGGATTTGATAGCCTATAAATTTACTAGATATGGCGTTTATTACAATCATCAGATACATCTAAATCAACAATAAAATATCAAAAATAAACAAAAACTAGGATTTTGACCGTATCTTACAACTAGGCTAAACGCTATAGGTTATTTCTTTGTTCGAGATCTAAAAATATAAAATGTTACCGAGAAATAAACAAAAAAGAGAATCCGATCTATTAACTTGGCTGAAAGCAGGATTTATTTTGACTGGAGTAGCTACAACTTTGGGCTGGATTTTGCAGCTATCCCAATCTAATTTTGGGGTTCAATCTATAACTGGTGAAAATTGTCAAACAGATCGATCCTTTGTGTTGATTCCTGAAGGAGAATTTATTGCTGGTAGCGATCGCCCTGAAAGAGATTATGGTTATCAAATTTCGGCTTTAGCTATAGCTACAGAATCTCAATCCGTTGCTGATGCCGAGGCAAAATTACGTCAGGTTGGTTGGTTTGAGGGAGAATCTATCAAGCAAACCCAATCTCTTCCTAGTTTTTGTATCAGTCGCAATCTAGTTACTAATGAAGAATATCAGGCTTTTGTAGACGAAACTAATCATAATCCTCCTGGTATTTCTGAAACAGAGTATCAGGAACAAGGGTTTTTGGTACATCCTTATTCAGCAGTCAAATCTTTCCTGTGGGTTGACGGGAAATATCCAGCAGGAAAAGGAAAACATCCTGTAGTATTAGTATCTTATCAAGACGCTGTTACTTATGCTGATTGGAAAGGAGAACAAACAGGAGAAACCTATCGCTTACCTACTGCCACAGAATGGGAAAAAGCAGCCAGAGGAACTGATGGGCATTATTTTCCTTGGGGAAATGAGTGGAACTCAGAAGGAACTAATTGGGCAGGAAGTCAACTAGAATACACTAGTGCGATCGCTCAATTTCCTCTTAGTCGTAGTGTCTATGGAGTAGAGGATATGGCAGGAAATGTTTTTGAGTTTACTTCTACTTTAATATCGAGAAATATTGATACAGTTAGCATCATGAAAGGTTGTTCTTGGGACGATTTCCCTGGATTTTGCCGTAGTGCTTATCAACATACACGCCCTATTCAATCTCGACATATCCTTTTTGGCTTTCGTTTAGTTAAGGAATAATTATTGCCCAAAATAACAATTTTTTTCTTATAAATTAGAGTATCTAGATAATATTTTTTTATTAATTACAGCTGTCTCCTCAGAAAGCGATCGCTTTCCTTTAGGAAAAGTTAGAGATACTTGCTCTTTAGAACATTTAGCAGATTTAGATTTAGAAAAAGAAAAATCTAATTGCTCGTTAGTTATAGAGTTAGTTACTAATACTTTTTTATCTGCTTTTAATTCTAGTTTTAACGAAAGAGACATATAGTTAAGTAATTACGGATGATGGGAGAAATAATTGATCTTACAATTATTGTGCCTTTATCCATATAGTTATAATGCGATCGAAATCACTGTTTTTGAAAAGGCGATCGCTTATTAATAAATCAAACAAAATTATTATCAAAATTTATCTGCGGACAATATTTATCTTTATCTACCATGATTTTGCTTAGATAATTTTTCATTAATCCAAATATTTTTCTATAACAGTTAATACTTAATTATTAACCAATTTCATCGATAAACTAATCCGCTTCAACTTTTCATTTACTTCCAAAACCTTGACTTTAACTACCTGTCCTACTTTAACTATTTGTTTGGGGTCTTGAACAAATCGATCTGCTAATTGAGAAATATGCACTAAGCCATCTTGATGTACGCCAATATCAACAAAAGCACCAAAGTTGACTACATTAGTTACTACCCCTTCTAAGACCATGTCTACTTTCAGATCTGACATTTCCATAATGCCTTCTTGGAAAGTAGCATATTGAAACTTATCTCTAGGATCTCTACCTGGTTTTTCTAATTCTTTGAGGACATCTTGTAGAGTAGGTAAACCAATTTTATCAGTTACAAATTGCTTGAGATTGAGAGATTTTAAACTTGATTCTGTCTTAACAATTTCAGTTAAAGGCATCTTTAAAGCAGTAGCAATATTTTGAACTACACTATAACTTTCTGGATGCACAGCAGTATTATCTAAAGGATTATCTCCTTCTCTAATACGCAAAAAACCAGCAGCTTGTTCAAAAGCTTTTGCACCTAACTTAGTCACTTTTAATAATTGCTTGCGGTTAGTAAAGACACCTTTTTCATTACGATAAGCCACAATATTATTAGCAACAGTAGCATTAATTCCTGATACATAGGTAAGTAGTTCACGGGAAGCAGTATTTAAATCTACACCTACATAGTTAACACAACTAGCAATAGTTTCTGCTAATTTTTTCTGCAATAATTTTTGTTCTACATCATGCTGATATTGCCCGACACCAATAGATTTAGGATCGATTTTTACGAGTTCTGCCAAGGGATCTTGTAATCTTCTACCAATACTAATTGCTCCTCTAACAGTGACATCTAGATCGGGGAATTCTTTAGCAGCAACTTCACTAGCAGAATAGATAGAAGCACCAGATTCATTAACAATTACTTTGATTGGTTTTGAATCTAAATTTTTGATAACTTCAGAGATAAATTGATCTGTTTCTCTAGAAGCTGTTCCATTGCCGATCGCGATTAATTCTATCTTATATTTACTAATTAAATCGGTAGTGGTTTCTTTTGCTTGTTCCCGTTTATTTGCCCCAGAATGAGGAAAAATTGCCTGATAAGCCAAAAATTTACCTGTTTGCGATAATACTGCTATCTTACAACCAGTACGGAAACCAGGATCAATGGCTAGAGTTGGTTTCATACCTGCAGGCGGTGCAAGAAGTAATTCTCTTAAATTAGCTTCAAAAGTTTTAATTGATTCTATATCTGCGTAATTTTTGCGGTCTGCTCTTACTTCTCGTAGAATAGCTGGCTTAAGTAAGCGTTTAAAAGCATCTTTAATCAACTGACGATAAAAGTCCCGTATTTGAGACAATGAGGTTTTAATTTCTACAGACTCTAAATAAGCCATTACCTCTGCTTCTTCAAAAGCAATATCTACTGCCAAAATTCCTTCTGCTTCACCACGATACAATGCCAAAATATTATGAGGGGGAATCTTACTGACACCATACCGATAGTCTCGATACATCTCAAATTTGGTACTACCTTCAGGGTATTCATCTTTGATTTTGGCAGTAAACACTCCTTTAGTTAAAAAATATTCGCGTAAATAAGCTCTAATTTGGGCTTTTTCAGCAACAGATTCCGCTAAAATATCTGCTGCTCCTGCTAATGCCTCTTCTGGTGTATTTACTTCCTTTTCTTTATTTATATATTTAACTGCTTCTTGTTCTAGAGAAACAGATTTAGTTTGAGGTTGATTTAAAGACTGAATCCATTCTGCTAGAGGTTCTAGCCCTTTTTCTCGTGCTACGGTGGCTTTAGTACGTCTTTTTGGTTTATAGGGTAAATATAAATCTTCTAGCTCCGTTTTATTTAAACAAGCTTCAATTTTAGTTTTAAGTTCTTCTGTAAGTTTATTTTGGGCTGCGATCGATTCTAAAATAGTTTCTTTACGTTTGACTATTTCGGTTAAATAAGTATACCGTTCAAATATATTCCTCAGTTGAACTTCATCCAATGAACCAGTACGTTCTTTACGATAACGAGCAATAAAAGGAACAGTTGCCCCCTCCTGCCATAACTCTAGAGAGTTATTAACACTGGTTAAAGATAGAGAAAATTCTTGGGCGATAATTTGCGGAATATTAGTCATGGAAGTTAAATAAAAGAAGTCAGGAGTTCAGAAGCGGTGCGACCCCGCGGAATTTTCAATCCGCAAGGGAACGCGCACCGAAGGAGTCAGGAGTGCTGTTCTAGGGAACATCTGTACGGTAGTCAGAAGTTCAATAATTTTATCTCCTCTGCTTCCCCTGCACCCCTGCCTCCTCTGCCTTCTACCTAAGCTGCACCAAATTTTTCTTGGAGAATTTCATCATTATCATCAGCAATAGTAGCAACCAAAGTAATGAGCCTGGAAATTTCTCCAGGAGAAATATCGGCAATAGTTCTTTGAGAAGAAACAACTACTCGATTATTGTAGATACTAAAACAAGTTTCAAATGTTCCTGACCAGTTCATTTCCAACAACTGACGCATCAAATCAGGTTCATTTTGAGCAGGTAGTTTTAATACTGTAGCCCATACTGTCAAAAGATCATCATCGGTTTCTCCTGTTAACTGGACAAATACTTCTACACTTCCATATTGAAATTTCCAGACACTACCATCATCTGCATGATTTACCATAGCCGTATCATCTTGATCCAAGCTAGAGATAACTGTTTCAATCACCTCTTGATGACTTGGTAGTTCATCAATTAACTCATCAACTGATTGGCTATTGTCTGCTTCTAAATTGACATTTTGAATACTCATAGCAATTTCTCAAAGTATGGAGCTTGATCTTTGTTTAGCATCTAGTATGGCTGGTAAGCAATTTTGTCGCCAATTAATTTTAGCTTTTAACAAGTAATTCTTGAATATCGCTCTGGAAAAATCTGGTAGAGTTGGATTAATTGGCTTTGGAGGCGGAGTGCATACTTGTATTGGGATGGAGTAATTAACAGTAAAATAAACTTAACAATGAGGATGAATTTTAGTAGACTCAGAAGGAGTTTTGCGATCGATATTCTCCTTTGAGACAACTATTAGGCGTAATGACACTAAATTCTCCTGAACAACTACAAATATTCTTGGATGTTGCTACAGAAGCTGCTCTAGCTGCTGGAGTTATCTTACAAGACAATTACCTTAAACTAGAACAAATAGAAGAAAAGGGTCGCCCTGGAGATTTAGTTACTGAGGCGGATAAACAAGCAGAAGCAGCAATCCTCAAAGTACTTAATCGTCATGTTCCCCATCATCAGATTTTAGCTGAAGAGTCAGGTACACTAGGACAAGCAGATAGTGAATACCTTTGGGCGATCGATCCTCTAGATGGTACAACTAATTATGCTCATGGATATCCTATGTCAGCAGTTTCTGTTGGCTTGAGTATCCAAGGAAGTCCTCAAGTAGGAGTAGTATACAATCCTTTTCGAGATGAATTATTTCGTGCTGCTAAAGGATTAGGTGCTACTTGTAATCGTCGTCCTATTCGAGTTTCTCAAACTCAAGAACTAGGTAAAAGTTTACTGGTAACAGGCTTTGCTTACGACAGACGAGAAACTACAGACAATAACTATGCTGAGTTTTGTTATCTAACCCATCTTACCCAAGGTGTCCGCCGTAGTGGTTCGGCTTCTTTAGATTTAACCGACGTAGCTTGTGGCAGATTAGATGGCTATTGGGAAAGAGGACTTAAACCTTGGGATGTAGTCGCTGGAATTGTTTTACTAGAAGAGGCTGGGGGGAAAGTAACTGCTTATGATGGTAGCCCTATAGAGATTAATTCTGGTCGTATTCTGGCGACAAACGGAGAGATTCATCCCTATTTGAGTAAAGCTTTAGGGGAAACTCCTGCTTTAAGCGAGTGGAAATCTACTAATCCTTAAACAAAATTCAAGAAAAAAGCTAGCAGAAAGCCATATCTCCTAGCTTTTCTTCAGAATCATCTTAATTATTCCATAAAACCTCAATAAGATTGTTCTTTATCGTTATAAGGTTCACCTTCAAAGGGCTGTACTCCTGTTTTTGGATAGTCATCATCAGTGGGCTGAAAAAGTCTGGAGACTCCTCTCAAGATAGATTGAACTGAATCTTGTAGCCATTGGAAAATTTTCATCTGTTTTACCTCTTTAATTAATTATTCAGCCAGAAAATATCTACTAGACTTTGGTATGGATGTAGAATTATCAGAAGCTAACCGTACTTGTGACATTCATCTTGGGCATAGTTATAGTTAGAACTCCATCAATAAGTTCGGCTCTAACTTTGTCTGCTTGAATTTTTCCTGGTAAAGGAACACTGCATTTAAGCTGCCCATAATGAAGCTGAGAAGGAATTAGCTCTTTTTCATTTTTTGACTTGTGTTGGTCATGAACTCCAGAAATCGAGATAGACTCAGTTTCAGCACTAATATTTAAATGATGAATTTCAACTCCTGGAACTTCTGCTTTGAGAATTAAATTTTCACTAGTTTCGTTTAATTCAATGGCTGGACACCAGTTTTTATTTTGCCCTTTCATCGATATCCTCTCCTAATGCTCCCATATGTAAGAACTTGATGGAAATTAGTTTTTATCTTTTCTGGTTTTAGATTAAGCAAAAAGTTTGAAGAACTTGTGAGGATAATTAATCAGAAGAGTTTGGACGAATGTCACTAAGATAACGGCGATCGCCTGCCCAAAAAAAAGCTCAAAAGTCTATTAAAGAGAATAGTGAATAATTTGGTAGAGTTCTAAATCCTCTACCAAATTTTTTTCTTTGTAAATTCTTAACTTTTTCTATCCCCCTCCCCCCTATAGGGATGCTAATCTAAATTCAGCTACGTATAAAATTGGGAAATATCCTCCCAGACATAGAAGCAGATAAAGTTCAATTCATTTGACGGAGTTGAGTGTGGTTACTACCCCAGAAAAAACAACAACGCTAGGACAACATGCCCATACAGAACAAAGCGATCGAGTAGCAGTCTTACTAATGGGATATGGTGAAGTAGAAAGCTATGAAGACTTTGCTAATTATAATGAACAAGCTTTAAATTTACTAACAGCAAAATTTGCCCCTGTCCCTACTTGGGTTTATCCTCCTCTGGCTAAGTTGCTAGCAATGTTTGACTTACATGAATGGAGTCATCAACACGGTAATTTTATTTCTCCCCACAACAAGATTTTTGAAGACCAAAGGGCAGGAATAGAAAAAGAATTACAACAAACTTGGGGAGAGAAAGTGAAAGTATTTAAAGCTTTCAACTTTTGCGCTCCTTTTCTTCCCGAACAAGTATTAAC
>JASJDI010000153.1 GCA_030065155.1 Xenococcaceae cyanobacterium MO_188.B29 | reverse complement strand
AGTCAAATCTCAAAACTCGTAAGCAGGTAGAAAGAGAAATTTCCCATAAATTTTATACTTTTTATAAGCGAACTTTAGAGTGTACTCCACAAAAAGTAATTTGCTATATTTCTGCTCATTATCTAATTCTGCTTGCCGAAGAAGCAGTTACACCTTTAGAATTGACTATTAGCCAAAAAGGACAAACAGAAATATTATTGGAAATACGTCAAAATATTAATCGAGTTTTGAAATCTCAATTACAAAAAATAGTTGAAGAAATAACAGGAGTGGGAATTATAGATATCATTTGCGATCTGAATTTTAATTCTCATCGGATGATGGCAATGGCTTTACTTACTGATGCTCCAGAGTTACGCAGTAAAAACTCAAGAATTATTAGTTCAAAAGAACCAAAAACTGCCTAATAAGTAGATAGCAGTAATTACTCTTGCTCGATCGCCGATATGGCAGGATAAACAAGTTGGTGTTTAGCAAAAGCTATCTTTGCTCTGGTAATTAGGTCAGTTTGATAAACAAACTCATCTCGTGCATCTAGAGGATAACATTTGAGTTTAAACATCGTCCCCCAAGGTTTTTCTGCCATGACTACAACAATGGGGAGTTTTAGAGCAGTATATTTGCTTGTTTGTGCTACCCGATAGAGAATCTTTTTAACCAAGGAGATATCTACATCGTGAGCAAAATAGAACTTTGTAACTACCTGTGCTTCCAAAGCTCCTGTATTAGCGTTTGATATAGCTTCTGTCCACATTTTATTATGGGGAATAGTAATTATATTGTCGTCTGGAGTTTGAATACTAATGGAGCGCAAACCATAACTGATTACTTCTCCATAATGCTCACCAATTTTAACGCGATCGCCCACTCCATAGGGAGATTCAAAGATACCAACTATTCCAGCAATAATTGAACTAGCATAGTCTTTAAAAGCAAAACCCAAAGCTACTGCTACTGTACCTGTTACGGCTAAGATATTTTCTTTAGATAGATTAAGAAATAAATTCATCAAAACTACAATGGTTGTAGTCAGTACCAGCATCCTTAAAAAAGGCAAAAATTGCTTCACTCGTAATCGCCATTCCTTAGCAATTTTTTCAGATAGCCAAATAACTACTCGGTCTAATATTTTAATAATGAGATAAGCAGTTAGGAGAATAAATATTCCCTGCGCAACCTTTCCCGTGGTGATTTTGGAAACAAGCTCTTTAGTTTGTTCAGCGGTTTCCTGGGCAGCATTTGTAGCAGACTGAGCTAAAAGATAAGTTGTCATGTTCATTGTTATTAGTCATTAGTTATTAGTTATTAGTTATTAGCATCTTTTCTGCACCTCTGCCCCTCTGCTTTCAGGTGTATGTTTTTAATAAAGTCGAAAATCTTGACTACAATTAGAACGTGAGAATAGGCTTTTCTTCCCCATCCCCCTCTGCTTCCTTGTCTCCCTCTGCCCATCTCAACCGTTAAATCTTAAATCATACCCTTGAAAGCGTCCCTCCGCACCTCTGCCCTTCTGATTACTCTCGGTGGATAATGAAGTTATTGTTGGCTAATTCTTGCTTTAGTGCGGGATAGTGAATTGGGTTGATTTTTAAAACTTTATCTTTTTGTTCAATTACTCCTTGACGACGTAGTATTTGAACTCTAGCTTGTACTTCTGATTGTTCATCTCCCAAACTTTCAGCTAAGGCAGATATGGTTAAATCACCATGTAAAATAAGAGAGTATAAAATAAATTGGTCGTCTGGCTCTAAGGGAGGTAAACCTGGCAAACTAGGCATTTTAGCGATCGGTTGTTTAGATTCAGGTTGAGAAGATTCGTTTGTGTCATCTTTGTCCTCATTGTCGTCTATTTTTTTGTAGCCTATCGAACCAAGAAAAATTTGTATGGCTATTATACTTACTCCTTGGGAAATACCTGCCAGGCGATCGAAGTACTTAGTTTTATTATCTTTGTCTTTGTCTAAAAATTTTTGCTCGAAGCTCGGATCGTCGAAAACAATATCGAATTCTTCAATAATTGGCTCAAACCATTCCTGTAGCTGTTCTGACTCTATTTTAGGTAAAGTTAGCACCCTACCACAATAAGCTTCGATATTACAGATTAAATTTAGATATTGCCAGCCTACCTGACCTGCACCAATAATCCAAAAGCGATTTTTAGAACCATCACATAATAACGATTGCACATATTCAATTCCTGCTAATCCTTCTAAAGAGCGAAGAAAACACCAGCTAAGATTGGGGATTACCAATATTTCTAATTCTTCTTTTTCCGAATCATCTTCTAAAGCTTTGGGTTGAATATAATGTTCTAATTTGGATTTGATAGTTTCAATATTGGTTGGTCTAGCAGTTATCTCCAAAAGCTCTATCTTGATCTGTTTTTCTTCTGACCACTGTTGCAATGTCTTGGTTAAGATACGTGATGCAGTAGCAACAGGACTACTCAAAATGACAATGGAATTATTGGTATTATTAGGATTGTCGCACCAACGAGTAAAGTTCTCATTCAAAGCAGAAACAATCGCTTCTTTCTCTGTTGGATGATCGGGTAGGTTTTGAACGCGATTAACTAGTTTTTCTCGGAGTTCTGAAGGTAGTTCGACAAGAGATTTCTCTGGCTCTTGGGTTGCTTGGGAGTCCTTAGTGTACCAGGAGAGTAAAAAATGACGATAATTAGCAAGCCAGCTTCTAAATCTCTTAATCATCTCAACTATAATTTTCGTTACGGCGATTACTACGATCATTTTTACTATTGCTACTTCTAGCTAATGCCACGCAGTTTGTAATGGAGTAAAAGAGTCCATAAATTTATATTTTAATACTTAGTTTTGTTATGTAGACTACAGATTATGTTAGAAGTATAACTAAAGACATCTGTCGATGGTAATGATGCCCAATTTGTATTCAGTTACTAATTTCTGTCTTTGGATAGTTACCATAATCTAACTTAAGACAGACAAAATTTTTAAGAGAATATCTAACTATTAAAGAAAACAATCCAAAAATATCTTTTTAAATTAAAATCAACAATAAAATTTCCTAGCGATCGCCATTTGACTAGATCTAGTCTATACTCACAAATCTTCCATTGTTAGGTGGAAAAAAATCATGAATGAAACTGAATCAAAAAAAGATAAAATCATCAATAATTTGCAGCAAGCAAAACAGACAGGACAATTAAAAGCAGAAAACATTAAAGATATTGTTAAAACAGCAATAACTGAAGCAGTATCAGAAATTAAAGAAGGTAGAGCAGAAATTAGCAATTTAGTTCAAGATGCGATCGCAGCAGTTGTAGAAACATTTCAAGATAAAAAAGGAGAAATTAAAGAAGAAATTACTGCTTCTATTGAAGGAGCAGTCGAAGGTATTAGTGATGTTAGACGCAAAGCAATTAATAATACTCAATCAGAAATTAAAACTTTAGAGGCTAAAGTAGTCACAGAAGAAGAACAATTACAACAAGAAATTGACGGTGTTTTAGAAGATTTACAAGCAAAGAGTCAAGAAAATTCTACTAATGTCAAGGAAGCTATTGCCTCGGCTATTCATACTATTAAAAATAGTGAAGAAGTTGCCCTGTTGCAAAAGCGATATGCTCAATTAAAAGCCCAATTAGCTATTGTTCAAGCTAACTTAGCAGGAAGATATGGTGAAAGCTCTGTTAATGTTAGTCAGTATCTCGATGAAGCAAAAACTTGGTATGAAAAAGCCAAAGAAAACCCCGAAGTTTTTACAGGGAAAATTGAAGAGAAACAGTTAGAATTCGAGCAAAAACTAGGTGAAGCAGGTCAGGCGATCGCCAAAAAAGAAAGACAAATAAAACAGCTTCTTAAGGAATTATGGAAGTCTATCAGCGAAATATTTCGTGATAAATAGAGGCGACTATAGTAATTACTGATTACTGATTACTGATTAATTAAAATAACCTCCCGAAGATTTATTCTTAGGAGGTTATAGTGTTTTCTTTCCGTAAGTAGGTACTTAATAACCGATAGTAAATATCAATCATATTTAATTGACACAAGCTCAATAATTGATATTAGACATTGGCTTGTTCGGATTGCTTAGATATAACCCAAAGAGCATGAATAACACCAGGAATCCAGCCCAATAGAGTGAGCAATATATTGATTAACAAAGCTTGACTAACACCCATAGTCAAAAACACACCTAAAGGTGGAAGGAGAATGGCTGCGATAACATTTATGATGTTCATTGTTAATTTTGATTGTCTAACGATGTCTATTTAAATATTAGAGTCCAATATTTTTTTTGATTATTCATCTATCTTTAGAAGTAATAACTATTCATTGTCAAGAAAAAACTCAAATATCTATCTTCAGAGATCATCCTTATAGTAGAGGTGGAGAAAAGTATTATACCTCATCATAAAGGAAAGCAGTAAAATCAAGTATTTAAATACAGCATAGATAAACAAAATTATAGTTTAGGAGAAACATGATGATAGGTTCACTTTTAACCTTATTAGCAACTGCTCTCAGTCTGTTAGTTGTAGATATTATATTTCCAGGTGTAAACTTAGCCAATTTTCCTGCTGCCCTAATTGCAGCTTTGGGTATTGGAATAGTGAATGCAGGAGTTAAACCAGTGATATCTTTACTATCTTTACCCCTTAATATTCTAAGCTTAGGAGCATTTTCCTTAGTAGTTAATGGCTTTTGTTTCTGGTTAGCTTCGATTTTAGTACCAGGTTTCAGAGTTGCTGGTTTATTATCCTTTATTTTCGCACCTATACTCTTGTCTTTCGTTAACACTTTCCTGAGCAAGTACTTTGCTGAAAGATTTCCTAGCCTCACAGAAGGACAACAATAATAAAAATAACCAGATAACGATGTTGTTTGAATCATAACTGTTACTCGTTATCTCTAGTTATTAGAAATTAGTCAATCTATTACGTTAAATCAAGGAGTTAAAATTATGAAGACTGTTCAATATAAACGCGCTGCTGGACTATACTATAGTCGCGATGAAGCTCAAGATGCAGTACAAGCACTCAAAGATGCAGGTTATGATATGGATCAAGTCTCTGTCATTGCCAAAGATGCAGATAAAATCACAAGAGAAGAAACTACTGAAGAAATTGGCAATAAAGCCGACGAAGGTGCTGCTACTGGTGCTTTAACTGGTGGTGCATTAGGTGGAATTACTGGTTTATTAGTTGGGCTAGGTGCATTAGCTATTCCTGGTATTGGCCCTATTTTACTTGCTGGCGCAGAAGCAACAGCGATCGCAACTACTTTAGCTGGTGCGGGTATTGGTGCTGCTGCTGGTGGTTTAGTTGGAGCTTTAATAGGCTTAGGTATTCCCGAAGAAAAAGCCAAAATCTACAGCGATCGTGTTGCTAAAGGTAGTTTCCTAGTTATGGTAACAGGTACAGCAACAGAAATAGCTCTTGCCGAAGCAATTATGCGGAATTATGGCGTAGAAGAATTTGATATCTATAATATCCCAGGTGCAAGAGCGACTGCTGTTGAAGATGTAGACGATGATATCAAAACCAGAACAGATATAGATGATACCGAAAAAATCAGACTCTACGAAGAACGTCTGATGGTTAATAAACAGCGCGAAAAAGCTGGTGAAGTAAGTGTTGGTAAGCGGGTTGAAACCGAGAGAGCTTCAGTATCTGTGCCAGTAGAAAAAGAACGTATTGTCATTGAACGCACAGATGCCAACACTGGTACAGTAGTTAGTCCTGGTACAGTAGATTTTGACAGTGGAGAAGTTGCTCGAATGGAAGTATATGAAGAATCTGCTGACATTAAGAAACAAGCTTTTGTTCGTGAAGAAGTTAGCATTCGTAAAGAAGTAGAGCGCGACACTGTTGAAGCTGAAGAAACTGTTCGTCGTGAAGAATTAGAAGTAAAAACTGAAGGCGACGTAATCAAAAGATAAACAACAAAGAGAACACAAGAATAAGCATGGATTTTGGAATTAAAGATAAAGTAGCAGTCATCACTGGTGGGGACTCTGGTATGGGTAAAGCTACAGCTAAGTTACTCGCAGCCGAAGGGGTAAAAATTGCTCTGTTGGATAAAACCACAGATGAATTAAAAGCCACTGCGGAAGAAATTAGTAAAATTGGTGAGGTTATGCCAGTTACTGCCGATCTAAGAAATCTTGAAGCAGTCGAAACTGCCCAAAAGCAGATTCTCGATCGCTTTGGCAAGGTTCACATATTAGTCAACTGTGCTGGTATTACAGGCGCAACCAAAGACTTTTTGAAATTAACTGACGCGGATTGGTACGAAACTATTGATGTAGATTTCATGGCTGCGGTGCGCGTTTGTCGGGCTTTTATTCCATCCATGCAAAAAGAAGGCTGGGGCAGAATTATTTTGATTGGTTCAGAAGATGCAGTGCAACCTTACACCGATGAGATGCCTTACTGTGCAGCTAAAGCAGGGATTCTCAACTTAGCCAAAAACTTATCTAAAGCTTATGCCAAAGATGGTATCTTAGTTAATTCTGTCTCTCCTGCCTACATTGCTACGCCAATGACCGATGCAATGATGGAAAAACGAGCTAAGGAAAAAGGTATTAGTTTCGATCGAGCTATTGAAACTTTTCTGGATGAAAAACGCCCTCATCTGGAATTACATCGAAGGGGTAAAGCTCAAGAAGTTGCTGCAGTAATTGCCTTTCTTTGTTCCCAACATTCTAGCTTTGTTGTTGGTGCTAATTACCGAGTTGATGGTGGTTCAGTAGCCACCGTTGGTTAAATAAATAATTATTATCGATGTCAAAAAAATGAACAAATTAATTACTTTATTATTAGGTAGCAGTCTACTTGTTAGTGCGGTAGGCTGTGATGTGGCTCGCACTAGTTCTGATGCACCAACTTCTGTAGAGGATGGTGTAGTAGTAGAAAATCCTGGGGAAGTTGAGGAAACTCTAGAAGATGCTAGTAGCGAAATTCGTCAAGACCAACTAAATTCTGACATTCGTGCTAGAGAACAACGTAATGACTGGATGGGAGATCAAACAGAAAGAGCAGATTCAGACCTCGAAAGTGAAGTGCGAGCAAAATTAGAAGCAAATATTCCTCGTGCCAAACTAACCATAGATGCAGAAGATGGTAATGTTGTAATTGCAGGAACAGTTCCCGATCGAAGAGAGTACGACACAATTGAGCCTCTAGCTAAAGAGATTCTTGGAGTTAAAGCTGTAACCATGAATGTGGAAGTTGTACCACCTAACAACAACTAAATTTCAATAATTAAAGATTTAGAGATTGCTCCTGTAGGGATGTTTTGGGAAACATCCCTTTAACTATTAATTGGACAAAAAAATGTAGTTTAAGCTAATTAAAATTTTAATTGTGAAAAATATAGCTCAAAAATTAAAATATACAGCTTTAGGAATAGTAAGCGCGATCGCTTTATTAATAATTTGGAGTTTTATCGAACCTCGCCTACTTAATATCGAACAAGAAACAGCTAAAATTCCCAATCTACCTAGTTCTTGGTCGGGTAAAAAAATTGCTCAACTTAGCGATTTTCAAATTGGTCTATGGGGTGACAATCGTGATACTGCTCGTAGTGCTGTAGCTGAAATCATCGAAGCTAAACCTGCTTTAGTCCTGATTAGTGGCGACTTTCTCTATCATCCAGGCAAAAATATTGCACCAGAAATTAAGACCTCAGTAGATATTGTTAGTCCTTTGGTAGAGGCGGGAATTCCCACCTATGCAGTGCTAGGCAATCACGACTACGGCATGAGTAGCAAAACTGTATCTCCTAAAGTTGGAGAAGCTGAACGTTTGACAAAAGCATTAGAAGCTGCTGGCATAGAAGTATTGCAAAATGAGTCAGTTCCTTTGACACTACCAAATAGTAACGAAACTCTTTACTTAGTTGGAGTAGACTCTTTATGGGCAAATCGCGATGATGTAAACAAAGCCTTAAGCACTTTACCCGATAGTAGCCCTCGAATTTCTATGATGCACAATCCTGACACTTTCGAGCAGTTTCCCCCTAATTCTGCACCCTTTACAGTAGCAGGACACACTCACGGAGGACAGATAAGAATACCAGGTTTTCCCCAATGGTCTTGGTTAAGGTTAACTCAAAAAGATAAAGTTTATGCAGATGGTTGGGCAAAAGATTTTGAAAAATCTGGCAATCAATTATATGTCAACCCTGGTATTGGCATGAGCATCGCACCTATACGTTTATTTTGTCCGCCAGAATTAACCTTTTTTACCTTGGAAAGAGCATGATACCAATTTGATTAATATTGGCTACACATAAATTTAATTTAAGGTAGGGTGGGCAATGCCCACCCTACGATTCATTTTTTGCTTTTTAAAGATAATGAAATAACGCGATCGATAACTGATACCATTTCTCGAAACTAGCTAGATAAATGAGCAAATTATTTCTTAATAAGAAAAAACTGGCAAAGTCTTGATTTATCTATTCCCTGTTCCCCGTTCCCGTCTTACGTGGTCTGACTTGCGGAGGAAACCTCCGCGTCATCCACGCGCTATTCCCTTGTCCTCATACTAAGTCTCTTGTTACTTTTGAGCGTGAGGGGTGGCGAGGTTTCCTCGCCATACCCAATCACGCTGTTGAGAATTGGTATGAATCAATTAGCTTGAGAAATTGTCAAATCTGTTTCCCAGAATTAGCTAGTAAATCTGGTTCTAAAACCGTCAAGATAATTTCTCGTAATAAACCGATCTAAGCAAGAGGTTAATATCGAGTTCCTATAGGGAAATGGGGGATTTAGTTTGTTCCCAGAAGTCGATCCCAAAAAGTGAAGTACAATCCGTAATGACGAGTGTGAATACGATGGTGCAAAGAGTGATGATCTGAACTAATGAACCATTTACCTAGCCAGTGATGGGGAAAACTTGGGAATAATTCAAAACCGAGATGATTGACTAACGCCCAAACAGTCATCGTGATTAGCCATAAAACTACAACATAAATGTGTAGGGGAATAATAAATACTATTGCAACCATAAATAACCCTTGAATTAACGCTTCAGGAAAATCGAGAGCAAAAGATGTCCAGGGTGTAGGATTTGTAGAACGATGGTGTCCACGATGTAGCCAGTTGTAAATTGCAGGATGATGAAATCCCCGATGGAAAAAATAATAGCAAGTGTCTTGTAGCAAGATCACTCCCAAAAAACTGGAGACTAAGTATAACGTTCCATAATCATCGATCGAACTATACAGACGAGTTGCTCCAGAATCGTAGATCGTCATTACTATTGCCGAACATATAGCTAATGCTAGAGCAGTAATAACAGATAAAGCAATATCTTTTTTAATTGCTTTGTGACTGGGAGAGTCAAGGTTACCTGGTTGTTTAATTAAAGATTTATTTGAAGAAGAATAAAATAACCAATATGTTCCTCCCGCTAACAAAAAATAGCGCATGAGAATTATGCCAAAAAAGGCACATAGGTAGTAGAGCCAGAGTTTCATTAAATTTATAGTTGCGATTTATGTTTTTATTTAGTGTGAGCCATCATGGTACGATCGAATCCTTTAACGTCTTTGAGAGCGGAAGCAGAACTATTATTAATGTTAGTAATGACGCTAAAACTACCATCAGTTTCTAGTACTACGGCATCCGCATCTTCTATGGCACTAACTCCACTCGAACGTAGTGCAGCTAACACTTCCCCTTCCGTTACTCTTTCTCGTTTGAGTATATCGTGTTTGAGTTGTCCTTTATAAAGTAATAATGAGGGTTCGGCTTTAATTAGCTTTTGTATCCAGGAAGAACGTACTGCGATCCAGGTAATTATGTATTGAAATATTACTAGCAAAGCAAAACCGAGAAGTCCTTGACCAAAAGTATCTTTGGTAGATAGTAAGATGCTTGCCAAAACCGAACCGAAGGCAATAGTAACTACAAAGTCAAACGAATTCCACTTTGCTAGGGTGCGTTTGCCAGAGATTCGCAGCATCAAAATTATCGAGATATAGGCAATAGTTCCTAAGATAGTGGTATTGAGAAAAGGATTATCAAACATAGATTAGGCTAAATCCACTTGGCAAAAGTAGTGATTACTGATTACTGATTACTCAATTTTTTAGTACCCGATACGAAAAGGATTTAGTATTATATTTGTTCTGGCATAATGTAGCACTAAATAAAGTTTAAAAGCTACAAATTTTGGGGACAATAAGAACGTAGTCAATGGTCTTACACCAGCAAAACTCGATCTTTGCTTGCGGTTGAATTATCATTCGGCAGCAGGGACTATTTCTACCTGTTCAATAGTTATATTCTCTTGATTTTAAATAAATTCCATCTATCAAAAGGGTTATCGTTTCGATATACCCTTTAAGAATTGCTTTGAATGTTAAAGATGAATGTCTGAGAAAGATATAGTATATATTCTGTACCCAGAAGGAAAAAAACTATATATCTATTTACCTAAATGACTTTTAAGCGTATTTCTACGGGGGTTGCTGGTTTAGACGAAATTTTATCGGGAGGTTTAATTACCCAACAAGCTTACTTAATTAGAGGTCAACCAGGTAGCGGTAAGACAACTTTAGGTTTTCATTTTCTTAATGCTGGTGTATCTCAGGGAGAAATTTGTTTATTTATCAGTTTTAGTGAGTCAGAAACTAGGCTGCGCCGTAATGCTAAGCTGATTGGAGTAAATATAGACAAAGTAGAATTTCTCGATTTTAGTCCTACGGAAGATTTTTTTACTGAAGATCAAAGTTATGATATCTTTTCCCCTGCTGAGGTCGAAAAAGCTCCTATTACGCAAAAAATTATCGATGTTATCGAACAAATCAAACCTCAGCGTGTCTTTTTAGATGCCATTACTCAATTTCGGTTTTTAGCATCAGATAGTTTCCAATTTCGTAAGCAGATCCAATCTTTTCTTCGTTTCATAATCGCTCGCGAGATAACTCTATTACTTACTTCTGAAGGAAGCAATCGTAATCCCGATGACGATCTACAATTTATGAGTGACGGGGTAATTGAACTAGAGATAACTCCAGAAAGACGAAATATTAGGGTTGCTAAATTTCGTGGTTCAGGTTTTTTTGGTGGTTATCACGAATTACAGTTAACAAGTAGCGGTATGATAATTTTCCCTTCTTTAGTTCCCGAAACTCACCAGCGCGAATTTAAGTTAGAAGTAATTTCTTCAGGTATTCCTGAAGTCGATGAGTTACTTCATGGTGGTATTGAACGGGGTACAACCACCATTATTAGTGGGCCTTCGGGGGTAGGTAAATCTACCTTTGGGATGCAGTTTATGAAAGAAGCTGCGGGTCGTGGAGAGCGTTCGGTATTGTATGCTTTTGAAGAAGGAGTAGATACCATTATAGCCCGTTGTGAAGCGGTCAATCTTCCTGCTCACGTGATGATCGATCGTGGTACTTTATCCATAGTTAAAATTGAGCCACTTGACTATACTCCCAATCAATTTGTACATTTAGTCCGCACTGAGGTAGAAGAAAATAACGCCAAGATAGTGATGATCGATAGTACTTCTGGTTATAAGTTATCCATGCAGGGAGAAGATTTAGTGCGCCAGCTACATTCTCTGTGTCAGTATCTTAAAAATATGGGAATAACAGTTATTTTAGTGAACGAAACCCACATCGTTGCAGGAGGAGAGTTTAAGGTAACTGAAGTTGGTCTTTCTTATTTGGCTGATAATTTAATTTTTTTGCGCTACTTAGAATTGGATGGTGAATTACGTAAAGCGATCGGCGTACTCAAGAAAAGAGTATCAAATTTTGAGCATACCTTGCGAGAATTTAAAATTACTAAATATGGTATTAAAGTAGGAGAGCCTCTAACTAAGTTGAGAGGGATTTTAAGTGGCATTCCCAGATGGATTGACAAACAGTAAACAGTTAGTAGCTAGTAGTTAATAGTTAGTAGTTAATATTAATTGTTAGATGAGAAATGAAAAATACTCACTATTGGTATTAAGTATTAATAAGCGCAATTTAGAGCTTTTAACTCAAGTGTTAGAACAATCCAATTATAAAGTAATTGCTGTGGGGAATTATGTAGAGTTGGAACAAGGCTTATCTAATTCTGCTACTTTGGATTTAGCATTAATCGATTTGGCGGGATGCGATCAGGCTATGCCTGCCAGCTATGCTGATCGCCAAATCTGGAGTTATTGTGAACAATTACAAGCAGCCAATATCCCTTTTTTGACTTTTACCCCTCAATATAATCGTGCTGTAGAACAAAATAGTTTAGCTCGTGGTGCGAGTAGTGTATTAGTTAAACCTCTGGTCATTAAAAATTTGTTATTACTAATCAGTAGCTTGGTAGGTAGGTCAGCATGAAAAGCATTCTCTTACTGATAGACCATAAGAAAAACCGTGATATGTTGTGCCAATGGCTAACAAAACAATATCAAATATTGTCACCTGAGGAAGAAAAAGATTTTGTGGCGGAAGGAAAACGACTACTGGCTCAAACTTTCGATCTTTGTTTGCTTGATTTTGGGGCTATTCTTAAGTTAAGGCAACAAATGCTGGCTAAACGAGAAGCAGTAATACCAATATTCTTACCTTTTATTTTTTTTACTCCTCAGCAAGATATTGGTCTTTCCACAGACCATCTAGAACCTTTAATTGATGATATTGTTCATATGCCGATTGAAAAAGTTGAATTACAAACTAAGTTAAGGGTTTTATTGCGCTCGCGTTCCTATTCTCTGCAACTTAAAACAGTACAAGAAGAGTTAAATCAGGCTTTATCTAAAGAGAAAGAACTTAACCAGCTTAAATCTCGCTTTGTTTCGATTGTCTCCCACGAATTCCGCAATCCTCTCAATGGCATTTCAGGCATGACGCAGATATTAAAGGCTTATGGCGATAAACTCTCTCCAGAGAAGAAAACAGAGATTTTAGCAGGATTACAGCGTAATGTAACTAAAATGACTGAGCTTCTCGATGATGTACTGACTATCAGTCGTAAAGACATGGGTAAACTTCAATTTAACCCCGCACCTTTAGAGTTAGAAATGTTTTGTCGTGGTTTAATTAGTGAAATTCAAATAGTTTTTAATCATAAACAAGTAATAAACTTTGTCTATCAGGAAGAAACCAAAAAACAATTTGATTTAGATAGCAAACTATTACATCATATTTTGACTAACTTGTTATCTAATGCTTGTAAATATTCCCCTAAAAATAGTGTGATTGATTTTGAAGTATCTTATCAAAATTCAGAAATAATATTTACTGTACGCGATCGCGGTATTGGTATTCCGTCTCAAGATCTTCCCAAATTATTCGATTCTTTTTATCGTGCCAGTAACTCAGAAGGCTATCAAGGTACAGGTTTAGGACTAGCGATCGTCAAACAATACGTAGAACTGCATCAAGGTAATATTACAGTAGAAAGTTAATTAGAAGCAGGTACTACTTTTCAGGTAACATTTAACATTTAACATTTAACAATAATCAGGATATCAAACTGTTTCCTCTTCACTGTTTACTGATACATCAGTCTAAAGATAGATTCAATATTTTTAGTAGCTTGATTATATGAAAGTGAGTGATCGACCATTATTGTTGATTTTTATGTAGTTTTAATAAATTCTTATTTAACTAATGAGCAAAGCTACTAAATTAGTATCTAATCGCATTGCTATTGTTTTTGATTTTGATGAAACTTTAATTCCTGATGATAGTTTCGAGGTTTTATTACGAGATTTTCAGATTGATGTGGATTCTTTTAAGAGCGATCGCATCAAACCTCTTGTTGCCGATGGCTGGGATAATTATTTAGCTAGAACATATTGTCTAACTCAAGAATCTCAGCAAAGGAAAACCAATAAAATTACGAAAACAAGGCTAGCAGAATTGGGTCAAAAAATAGAATTATGCGATGGCGTAACTACAATGTTTAATCTCTTAAATCAACGAGTTGAAGATAAGGAAATTGAACTAGAATTTTATTTGATTAGTGGTGGCTTTGTTGATATTGCTCGTAATACTAGTATTGCCAAACATTTTAAACGAATGTGGGGAAGTGAATTTAACTATAACGAGCAAGGAGAAATTGATTTTCTCAAAAAACAAATGACCCATACCGAAAAAACTCGCTATCTATATTATATTTCTAAAGGTATAGAAAAAGAAAACGAAAAAGATTTAGTCTATAACTATCAAGATTTTTCAGACGAGCAAATTCATATTCCTTTAGATCAAGTTATCTATGTCGGTGATGGTACATCAGACATTCCTTGCTTTACTGTAATCAATCAGTATGGCGGAATATCAATAGGAGTTTACAGAGAAGATCGTACAGCTGATGAATGGGAACATTCACAAGAAATAAGTCCTAGTCAAAAACTTTCTAACTTAGCTCCAGCTAACTATCAAGAAAATTCTCAAATGATGCGATCGCTTTTGTTGGCAATAGATAGTATTAGTTCACGAATTGCTCTCCGTAAGTTAACTAATGATCAATAATCAACGACTAGATAATTAATTTTGAGGAATATTTAACTATTAATATGACTTAGGAATGATACTTTTAATAAGTTTTTCAACCAATAGACAGATTAATATCACGCTTAAAAAAGAGAATATATTTTACACATAAGCTTTTTTAAAAAAAGAAAGCGAATATTCACTGTTATAAATTAGTAAACAGATGTCAAAATATAATCTAATCAACAAAAGCTCTACATTACTATTAGTTTTAGCTACAATTTTTACTGTAGGACAATATCAAAGTTTACAAGCACAAGAAACTGATAGCAATGTAACCATAGAAGATATTGCTGAAGAAGATAATGTTGCTTTGGGTGAAGAAGTAACCGTTAGAGGTGAAGTCACAGAAGTTGAACCTGGTATGTCTTTTATCTTGCAAGAAGAAGGACTTTTCGAGGGAGATGAAGTTCTTGTCATCAATGTATCTCAGCAAATGTTACCAGAACAACAAGACAATCTTGAATTGCAGGTAACAGGGGAAAAGGGAATGCTAGTTGTAGCTGATGTAGAGCAGGAATACGGGCTAGAACTCAATCCAGAGTTTTATGTAGACTATGAAAACAAGCCTGTTATTTTTGCTAGTTCTATGGTACTATCCCCAGAGATAGAAGATGTAGCTGAAAACCCCGATCGCTATTACACTCAAGAGATTGCTGTAAAAGGTGAGGTCAAAAATATTAACAGCGATTACGCTTTTATCCTCAGAGAAGATAAATTATTTAGTGATGACAATTTGCTCATTGTTAACACTACAGGAGAACCCATTC
>JASJDI010000152.1 GCA_030065155.1 Xenococcaceae cyanobacterium MO_188.B29 | reverse complement strand
CTCAGATTATGCGTCAATTAAGGCGTGAATCTGATTTACTGACCTTACTGAGTGAGCATTTTCATCTTGAGTTTCTGGGCATTCCAGCTATTTGCTAGCTTCTAGCTTCTTTCTGAATTGTCAGTATAACTATCACCACACAAGACAAGATACAAGTTAGCGGAACTTCTCCTATTCCGCCTTTATTTTTGACTTCTTCGATCGGTACATCTAGTTTTGAATCAGGAAGGGCTGGCAAGATCAAGCTCTCTGGAAGCTCTTTATATATCCAGCATGGAGGCACAATAATATCACAAACTTATTCAGAAGGTAACAGTGGAAATATAGAAGTAACATTTTCTGATGAAGTAAATATAGCAGGAGGTCTTATTTTTGATAGTAATCCCTTAGACGATATAATAACGCCTGATGGTACAACAACAAGTGTGATAGGAACTACCACACTTGTTGTTGGCGACGCTGGAAATGTAATTATTGAAACTGAAAAATTGAAATTGCTCGATGGGGGAAGAGTCAATTCCACAGCAAGCTTTACAGGGAATGCTGGAGATATAATTGTCAATGCTAATGATTCAATTAATATTCAAGGTAGATTCTTAGGTATAGATGAGAATAACATTAGAAATCGTAGTCAAATAATTTCTTCAGCAGAAGCAGTCGATCCTGGTATAGCTGCCTTTTTCAACATACCAGAAGACCTTCAAGCCCAATCTGGTTCTGTTATTCTCAATACCAATCAATTAAATGTTCAAGATAAAGGATTGATTAGCGTTATTAATCAAGGAAGTGGAGATGCTGGAAATATCGAAATTAATGCCCCTAATATTTATTTAAATAATCAAGGAGACATCAGTGCATCAACTCTTTCTGGACAAGGTGGCAACATCATTTTAACTACAGACCAACTACAACTAATAGACGAATCTAATATCTCAACATCAGCCGAAGGACTAGGAGATGGAGGAAATATAACGATCGACACGGATACCCTCTTAGCTGTAGAAAATAGTGATATAACAGCCACAGCAGTACAAGGCGATGGGGGAAATATCACTATTACATCAGGAGCTATTTTAGGAATAGAAGAAAGACCTCTAGACCCTAATACAAGCGATATCGATGCTAGTTCGCAGTTTGGACAAGATGGAACAGTAGCGATAAGCGATCCCCAAGTATTTATTCAAGACCCGATTATTGCTATCAGGGAAATTGACATTGAAGAGCCTAACGAAAAGCTTAAAAATAAGTGTGGAAATGACACTTTAGATGACCGTAAACAAGGACTACTAGTGTACACAGGACGTAGTGGATTTTCCGCTGAACCAGATGAGTTTAGTGATGACGAGCAATATTTTCCTGAACCTGGTTACGTTGCTCCCCCAGAAGAAGAACCCGAAGATGGGGATTTTCCTATTTGGAAAGAAGGAGATCCATTAATTGAGGCTAATGCTATTCGAGTAGATTCAAATGGTGAGATATATTTTGTAGCTGAATTATCTCCAGAAAGTGCAGAATCTTTACTTTGCGGTGCTAGAGAGCTAGAAGAAGAACCAGCCCAAAATTAACCCGATATGTTAGTTGCGAAGCATTTTTTGCTCAAGAAAATATCTGTTCTCTTTTCCTCATTGCTACTAATGGGAATATTTGCTTCTGTCGCTCTTCCAGAAACAGTCGAAGTTTCAAGAACAGAAAGTGAAACCGCTAGATATCAGTCAAACCTTGGTGCTGATAACTGGCGAAAAGGAAATTTGAACCAGGCGATCGCTGCTTGGCAAAAAGAAGCAGAAATATACCACTTACAAGGATTAAGTGAGCTTGAAGCTGAAGCCAGAATCAAAATTTCTCAGGGATATATCAATCTGGGACAATTTCGTTTAGCCATTATCGAGTTAGAAAAAAACCTTTTTCTCAACAAAGATAGTTTAATTATTGCCCGTACTTGGAAACAATTGGGGAATGCTTATACAAGAAGTGGTGAATTTGATAAAGCAACCTTAGCTTATCAGAGGAGTCTGAAAATCGAGCCAAATTTATCTACCCTTAACAATCTAGTAATCTTGCTGCAAAAACAGAAGTTTCAAGCCAAATTACAGGCTCAAAGCTCAATAAAGGGGCAAGAATCCCAACGTTATTTAACTAAAGCGAAGTCTTACCAAATCGAAGCTCTTAAATATGCCGAATCCGCTGTATCTTTAAGCCAAACCCAACCATCCTCATCTGCCGTTCGGGCTTTAATTGAGTGGGGCAAGGTATCGCCAGCAGGACTCTCTACCGAACAACTCGAACGAGGAAGAAGATTGTTGGAGAATTTATCCTCATCTAGCACGAAAGTTTTCCTAGCAATTAACTGGGGGAAACTAGATTCAGAGCAAACAAAGCATTGGTTATCTGAGGCTCAGGAAGTAGCTAAAAATCTAGGAAATGCAAGAGCAGAAAGCTTTGCCCTTCTAGAATTAGGGTTTTTAGCGGAAAAGTCAGGAGATTTAGAACAAGCTTTAAAATACGCTTATGCTGCACAACTAAAAGCACAGTCAAGATTTGCCTTTGGTAGCCTCTATCGCTCTCAGTGGTTAACGGGAAGAATTTACCAGAAAATAGGTAATAAAGAAGCAGCCATCATCAACTATCGAGAGGCAATTGCTTCTCTTGATGCCTTTAACCAAGGTTTTACCAACATCAGTGTAGAGCGTAGACTTGATTTTCAAAGCCAAATCGAGCCGATCTATCGAGGGATGCTCAAGCTTTTGCTGGATGCTCCCGCTCCAAGTGAAACTAATTTACAAGAGGCTCTTTTTGTTTTTGATAAGCTACGATTAGCTCAATTGCAGCAGTACTTTGGTGATAATTGCTTGTCAATCAGCCGAGAAGCCCTACCCCTCGAAGATGCTCTCACTAGCAAAAATGCAGTTTTGCTCAATTCAATTAGCCTCGAAAATCAAACTCATTTTATTCTTCAGCTTCCTAACGGGACATTGCGTCATAGCCAAGTTGAGCTAGGTCAAGCCAAAATGACTAAGATAGCTACCGAGTGGTACAAACATCTCAAACAGTCAAATACTCAAAGATTCAAAACAAAAGCCCAAGATTTATTTGAAATGATTGTGCGCCCTTTTGAACAAGAACTAGAGCAAATTAATCCATCTACCATAATTTTTATCCACGATGGATTGCTGCGTAATCTACCGATGGCAGCACTTTATGATGATAAGAAGAAGGAGTTTTTAGCCGAGAAATGGGCAAGTGTTTCCTCAATCGGGCTAAATTTTCGGTCAACAGCCAGCAGTGAGAAGAAGCTAGAAGCGTTGGCTTTTGGACTATCCGTGGCTAGAGAAGGATGGTCAGAATTAGCCTACGTTGAGTCAGAAATCGAAAAGCTCACTACTCTTATTGGGGGTCAAAAATTCCTTAATGAAGACTTTACGAGGGATAAATTGGCTCAGTCGTTAAAAGACGAAAGACACTCGCTTGTTCATTTAGCTACACATGGTTATTTTGGCGAAATTGCCGAAAACTCTTTCGTACTTGCCTACGACAAACCTTTATCAGCCTTAGATTTAGAAGGTTATCTTTCTCAAAGCAAGACACAGATCGAGCTACTGGTACTTAGTGCTTGCGAGACAGCTATTTCTAGCCCCCGCTCGGCCTTGGGGTTAGCAGGTGTAGCCCTCAGAGGGGGTGTTAGGTCTGTTTTAGGAAATTTTTGGCAAGTCAAGGATGACGAACAAGTAGAATTAATGAACACATTTTACTCAAATCTTCTAGCCACAAATTTTGATAAAGCTCAAGCTGTACAAAGGGTTCAAATTGAACAGATTGAGCAGAAAGCACCTCCTGCCAAATGGGCTGCTCTTAATTTGATCGAAAACTAAGCTATGAAAATAGATAGGATTAACTTTTTTTTAGGTATTTGTATGAGACTTTTTCTATTAGCTTTTATTTAACTAAAATATAGAAAATATATTTTCATGCTTTTTCCCAAAATAGGTTTATTTATTAGCATTTTCCTATTATCGTCTCTGCCAACTTTAGCCAATCGTTCAATAGGAAATTATGAAACTGACACGGATAATAAGAAAACATATCAAAGACGAAGTGTAGCGGGAGGCTCTCGTTCTGATTGTCAAAGTCCTCTAGTTGACAATTCTTTGACTTTGTTAGTGCCACAAGAAAAAGCTGTCCACAAAACAGCAACCAATCAACCTTCTTTCTTCTTTTATTCTCAAGCTGCCTTGAGTACTCCTCTGACATTTACCCTAGTTGACCTCGACGTAGCTGAACCCTTAGTTGAAGAACCCCTATACGTTAAGCAGCCAGGCTACCATCAAGTCAAACTACCAAAAGAGGTTAAACTTGAACCTAACAAGACTTATTTTTGGCACATAGCTATTCCTTGCGCCAACGAGCCTGAAAATTTTTGGGATGTTTTAGGAGCATCGGTTGAATATAGTCCGATTTCCTTAGAACTATCGAATCAGCTTCAAGTTACTGCTTCTCCGCAAGAAAAAGCTGACATTTATGCGAGTAATGGGATCTGGTATGATGCTGTTGATTTGGCTAATCGCGCTCGTTCTAATCCAGATTATTCTGGCTCTTGGCAGCAATTGCTAGACGATATTGAACTAGTAGCCAGAGATGTCCCATAGTATAATTCTTGCTCTTATTTTAGTGTTTAGTTGGTTTAAAAATTTCCTGCCAAAAAGTTCGACCAAAGAATCTGGTGGTACACTACTGGCTATCACCTTTTTGATTTTACTATTTCGCTACCTGGGTTTATTACAATTCCCCGAATTAGCAGCCTATGACTTACTATTTTTTCTGCGTCCTCCCGAACCAAGAGATGAACGAATTGTCATAGTTGTCTGGGATGAAGAGCAAATTCAGATGACTGGGGAAGAAACTATGTCTGACCGCACTCTTTCTTCCCTAATCAAAAAAATTAGAGAGCAAAAACCTCGTTACATTGGCTTAGATCTCTATCGAGATGTAAGGGTTACTTCTCCTTTACTGTCAGACGAACAAAATCAAAAAGCCTACAACGAACTACAAGAAGTTTTTAGTTCTACTCCTAATCTTGTCGGCATCGAAAAAGTTATTCCCCCAATCGCTAAAACTTCTAAGCTCCTTGAAAAACAAGAAAAAACAACTGCTGCCGATCTGATAAGTGATAGTGATAATGGTCGGATTCGCCGTGGTTATCTCTATCCTCTAGAAAATAAGCAAGGAGATCCTGCTGGAATACCTTCTCTTGGAATCGATCTAGGATATCGCTACCTTGCCGAAGAAGGATTTGAAGCTGAAAAAATCGAGAATAACGCCCTTTGTATATTTAATCCCCACACAGGAGCGGAAATAACTTTAGAACCTTTAAAGCCATTAGACGGCAGTTATCTAAGAGATGAAGAAGGTCTAGAAATCCTCATTAATTGGCGCAAAGGAAATTCGCCCTTCACCATCGTTTCTGCCTCTAAAGTTGTAGAGGGGATAGTACCACCATCTATTTTTACTAACAAAATTGTCTTAATTGGTAATACAGCCATTTCTAGCGCAGACAGGCATAAACTCCCTCTCAATCGATGGGTCAAACCTCAACCTCAATGGACTTATGGCGTTGAGATTCATGCCCAAATTGCTAGTTCCATAATTAGTGCAGCTCTAGACGGACGACCTCTAATTAAAACAATTCCTGAGTGGATTGAAATTGGATTAATTATTTTCACCGTAGGGTTAATTGCTTTAATTGCCCAAAAATATCGCCCTATTAATCCCTTAAAACTTTTTTGGCTAACTACATCTGTTGCTCTTGTCGTCATATTTGGGTTAGGAGGATTAGCTTACGTCGCTTTCACTGAAGGTTATTGGATTACAATTGTTCCTTCTTTTTTAGGCTCTATAACAACGCCAATAGTAATTTGTTTAACCATTTATATCAGTAAAATTAAACAGAGTAATCAAGATTTTAAACAATTAATCCAAGATTTAAATCATTCTCTTCAAAATTCCCTTCGCTCTATTCAAGAAAACGCGGAAATGGCTCACTCCATCTCACAAGCTTTGTCCCAAACAGAAAACCTTACCCAAACCATAGCCCAGCTCGAAGAACAATTAGGAGAATCCCCCTTTTCTCTTTTAGAAGAATACCTAGACGATCTCCAGATTCAAGTCTCAGAGCTAAATAAACAAAGAGAAAATTCTCAACAATATTTTAGTCTGGCTTATTTAGGAAAAGAACTTTTTCAGAGAGAATCAACCCCCTTTAATGATTTTGTTCACACAACAGTTCAAAGAAAGATTATTGTCAAACAATCTCGATACAAACTAACAGTTGAACTTCAAGAAGACTACAACTCCGACATTGAAGAAATAAATATAGATCGCGACAGCATAACCAGCGTTATCGACAACCTGCTGGATAACGCCTGTCATGCTATCCGAACTAAAATGGACGAAAACCCCAATCACCTTGGGCTTATTAGCATCCAAACCCGAAAAAAACCGAAAAGAATAGAGTTGAGTATTCAAGACAATGGTATAGGAATTGCCAATTCCATTATTAGCCAGATTTTTCGTCCTTTTAAAACTTTCAAAGCCAAAAATCAAGGTCAAGGACTAGGATTATCTATAGTCCAAGCAACTATTAACCGTCATCAAGGAAATATTAGAGTCGAGACAGAAAAAGGACAAGGAAGCAAGTTCATAGTGACTTTACCAACCAAATAAGCGGTTAAAAAGCGGGCTTTTTCTCAATTCTCGCTGGCAAACCTCGCAAATAAGCCAAAAACTCAAGTATTTGCTGGTCAGACAATCGTAGACGAGAAGCCACATTATACTTTTCAAGCAGATAATATTTCCAATATTCTATCGTTCCGCCCACACGCTTAAACTGCTGGTTAATTTGCTCTAGAACATAGTTAAAATCACTTTTCTGCTGTTCTGCTTTAAGTTGCTTCTCCCAAATAGCAATCTCTTTCCGCTTATTGGCATTCAGCAGAATCCAAGCTCGGTTCAAGCGTTCGGGGGTCAATCCTTCTAAAGTTTTCAATTCGGCTAGCCCAGAAACATCTTCGATTTTCGACAACATCCAAGCTATATCAGCAATCGTTTCCGCACTATCCAAAGGATTTTGTAATTGGCTTGTATTATCTGATCGAGAAGATAAATCAGCCAAAGAATCTGGTGGGTTTTGGGGGTAACACTTACTACTATTATTTATATAAATATTCGGGGCAAGTGTTACCTCATCTAAGTCTTTGGTTTCAATGCTTTCAGCCATTTCTGTTGTCGCTTTTTGGGGGAAGCTATTTTGGGAGGATTTTGACGACTCTATTACCCATTCGAGAGGCTGATTTAAGACGTTGATTTTTTGGGCGTACTTCAACTGGATAGCCTCAAGAATTGCTAATCTTTCTGCACTGAATAGGTGCTGGTAATCTAGATGATAAACTCGGAAGACTTTACCATCCCTTTTAACTGAATGAGATTTAGTTTCTACGCCAACAGAGCGAAGTAGCCGATGGAAAAACTTGAGTGGGTTTTTACCTGGTGTACCTAATACTTGCCGATTCTTTCTTTCTTGGCATTTATCTAGAATTGCTTTTACTTCTGGCGAATCGGCTCGATAAGTAAAATGAGGGTTAGCGATCGCCATCTGGAGCAAATCATTTAGTCCAACATCGATTAAAGCTTTAACCTTCAAGTAATCCTGCCTGAGCTTCCAGGGGGCAGCAATACTACCGCGATTAAAAATACGATTATACTTGAATACTGCTAATTGTTGAGCTAATTCGGGATTCTCCATTAAGTAGTAGAGTTCAGTCTGCCTGATTAGATTGAGCTTGTCGTATTTAAGAAACTTAATTAATTCAGGACTCCAGAGGGGAGAAAGGTTAATTCGAGGAAGAGAGGTAACTAATTGAGCCTTGATAACAGCAGCTCGCGTCTCCCAACTAGCATCAAAGTTAAGATTAATCTTGTCTTGACCGATATATTTATCGCTGGCGTTGAATATATCAGTGGCATTTTGTAATTTAACTTCGTCTTTGGCTTCTCTTTCTTGTTTGGCAAGGGCTTTCCTCTGGCTAAGAGATTCTAATGTAATCGACTCAACGGGATAACCATGATTAATTAATTGTTCTTTCAAGCACTCACGATAATTAGCAAATTCATGATTTCTAATGGCTTTGACAGTATCGGCTGCGGTAGTATAGGGGTCGAAATTAGACTGGTAAATTTCTTGAATACGAGCTGTTATTTGTTCTTTAGAGAGGTTTTCTGCGTCCTCGATGGTCAAATTGAGTTCGCTCATCAGGGAACGCGCTCTATCAGCTTGAAGGCTCTCTACATTAGAGGGACGGCGGTTGATATCTTCAGGTAAGATGAATTTCTTGCACCAAACGAATTTAGGGACTGAGCTATCCCGAATCCGACCAAGGATTTGGATACAACTATCAATATCTAGTTGCCCGAAGAAGAAAGCAAAATGCTGGTCAAAGTAATTTTTGATTGATACATCTAAACCGCTTTCGATACTGGGGCTGCCAACCAGATATTCTGGTACATTCTCCGAGATCCACTTGTCGGGGTCTTTGAGGAATTCTTTAACGTGTTTCAAGCCCACGGTTTTACTATCAATCCTGATCCCCGTCCGTCCTTGTTCGAGTAAAAGATTTTCGATCGCCTCACAGAAGATTTGGGAATCGCTAAAGATAACAGGGCGTTCGCTGTTGAGTAATTTCTGTAGCCAAGGAGTTTTATCATTAACTTTGACCTTCTCATTAATATCAATAGTCCCTTCAAGTAAATAAATTTTGGGTTTATCGCCTTGGTGCGTATTTTCCAGAGTAACTATTTGTTTACTTGGGCAGAGTTCTTTAAAGAATTTAACTGCCCAATCCTGCATAAATCCGTCGAGGCAGATAATTCTATCGGCACGATTAATCATAGCGGTAAATAGCTGTTTAACCTTGCCAAAATGCTTGATGGTAGGAGAATAGAATAAATGTTTTAAGACGGAAACTAGTTCATCGATCACTACTATTTTGCCGTCAAATTGTTCTTCGACATAGTGAATCAAGCTATCGATACAATTGCTAACCCTTACGCTAGAGTCGTTCAAGCTAAACTCTCGTAACCTCTTGTCACTTTGGAGGTGGTAAAAACTAAGATGAGCAGCTTTTTCGTTGTATTGTAGTAATAAAGTATTGCGATAGCCTTGATTGAGAATGCCATAACCTGGTAATTGCTCTAAGACCTTAATCAGTTGAGTGGTTTTGCCCGTTCCCAATGCGGATTTAATAAACAGGATAGTATCTTTTTCGGGTACTCCAAATTCCACAAATCGTTTATTGATTTTGATTTGAGGAGTAAACTTTTTAGACTCTCTCCACAGATCCCATTGCTGCTTAATGAAAAGCTGAGTGCTGGCTAGTTGGAAAAAGGCTACGGGAGTTAAATACTCTGCTTGAAAAAAAGTAACTGGCTCGATTTCATCAAGATCTAAGTGTTCATCTTTGTTAACCTGCTTCCACCATAAAACTTTAATAGGCTTGTTAAATTGTTTGAGAAAATTAATTTGGTTCTTCCAACGCTGCAAGACTTGGCGATTGAGAACATCGCCAGCATCAGGAGTAATAACAAATTCAGCATAATCTGACTGAATTTGGCTAAATTGTTGGGAACTACGACTAAAGTTTCCGTTATTAGCAGCACCACAAACAGCTAAATTGAGACGATTACTAGCTATGTAGGGTTTGAGTATTCCTTCTGAGAGATAAAGAGTTTTAGAAGTATTATTGTCAGGTTTAACAATGGTTATGGGCAGTTCACCATTAGGTAAATGAGAGGAAAAAGCACCTTTAGCCCATTTGTACTTATTCCCTTTGGTGACTCCTTCGACTCGAAGCTGCCAGCCAATTGCCCTACCTTGTCGATCGAAAATGGGACAGGCATAACCAGTATCTTTGGTCGCAAATCTATCCCCCTTGTAATGTATTCCTGGCAAGTTTTCAGGCAGAATTAGATTGAATCTAGTCCAAGGGTCGATACTAAAGAATAAACCATCTTTTATTTGGCGATCGCTTAATCCCCTAGCTTTTAAATCCTGACGATGGCGTTGGTTTAAGCCGACATAACGGGATAGTTTTCTAATTGCCCGATCTCGTCCATCTGCGTCTAAAGCATTAGACGCTAAAAATTGCTCTCTATCTCTTTCTTGGGCTTTTTTTCGGGCTAGATAACGCTCATATTGTTCGCGATTAAACTCTTTACCATTATCAGGGACATGAACGCCCCAAACACCATTAGAAGAAGGGTTTCGCCATCTCCAACCTGCTACCCCTGAATCTTGTTCGATGAAGCTGTGGCAGAGGATTAAACTGTTGGGGATTATGCGACAATCCCCCGACCGATCTTGGCAAATGGGACAGGGGCGATGATAGTTGGTCGGGGTCAATTTCTGAGCCATATCTCTTTCTCCAGAAGTTTGTTGGCTTCTGGCATGGGAGAAAGATAAGACCTTGCTCTATCAGGGGATTTAAGTTAACTGCTATTGCGCTCTGTCTGTCAAATCCAAAGAAAGTTGAGCTAAGTAATCAAGACGGACAAAATTATCCGTAATAATTACTAGCTCTATAGTTTGGCATTCTTTTGGTATTTTTGTACTGATAGCTTTGAATTTAAACATTATGCGCTTTTTTAGTTCTAATTCCTCTATATCTGACAAACAATCTAATGAGCATGGTACTAATGAACCAAGACAAATAGATTGAATTAAGCGATAGAATAGTATTTTATCAGTGAGGTTTGGTTAGCCTCTTGCGGGTTAGATTTTGGTTGCACCCAAAATCGTTATTATCGCTCAGTTTAAGCAGGGTCTTATTCCCCCAGTCGCCAGATTTTTATCTGCTCTGAGTCCTAGCCCAAAAGAGAGTAGCCACCTTTTTCTAATCAACTGAATTAAATAATTGGTTAAGGCTACTTAATCCTGGTTGAGCTAGCCGTTTTTTGCTGTTTGGGTTGAGTATTCAGGTTTTAATCCCCGAGGCTTCAAGCTTTTTAAAAATTGGCAGCAAAAAATTTTCCTCAAAAGGGAATTAAATTGTGTTACTATCTCTAGTAATGGTTTTTTTCTAGCTTCCGTATTCAGTTAGCTAGTGTGAAATCAAAATTAAAATTTCATATTTCCAACTCCTTTACTAAGAGGACATTGAGAGAACGTCAATTAAAACCTGCCACAGTTTATGACGTTCTTGTTGCTTTTGGGGATAAATTTTGAAGCTTCGGGGGTAGGTCGAATTCCTACATAAAGACTTCAAGAATCTATACCTTCTGTCTATGATACACCTTGGCTCTCTCATTTTTAAATTGAAATAACAAAACTGCGAGAATCTGAAATTACTGGCGTTTTTTTTTTAGAAAGAATTCTTATATTGATTACAGTAACACAGGCGAAAAAAACGTTCAAAACTTCAACGGATAGAACAAAAAAGCGAAAGTAAAATTATCTTCGGTGTCGGTTTCTCCAAAATCTTTAGCTTCAATTATTGGAATAGCATAATTGAGCCTGAGTTCAAAAGCTTCTCTAAAGCGATAACGTAACCCTAAGCCAGATGAGGCAAAAGTGTTTGAGCCAGTTGTCTCCCGCTTGTTATTCCAAGCATCACCGACATCAAAGAAAGGAATAACTTGGATTTTGCCCCAATCTCCACGAATTAAGGGAATTCTTAGCTCGATTGTCTCAATGACAGCATTATCAGCCACTCCAATACTGGGACGATAGCCTCTAACGCTGCCCAATCCTCCTATAGTAATTTGCTCGAACGGTAATAGTTGGTCGGGAGTTAATTGGATGTTTAAACGAGTTGCTAACACCAAGTCTTTCTCTTCATTAAAGGCTTTAAGCCATTGAATGTCGCCTCTCCAATTCCAAAAACTCCCATCAATTCCTACATCGGTTGTAGTGGCATCAAAAAGATCCAAACCAACAGAAAACTGAGAATTAACAATAAATAAGGTACTAGCTCCCTTTTTTTCGTACTCTTGGGTAAATCGCAAGGCAGTGATTTTACTTCTACCATCAGTAAGTCCATCGGTAAAAGCGAAAGAAAAATCATTTAAGACAAACGTTTCACTGTCGATCTGCTCGATCCCCAGGCTAAGAGTTAGGGATTCGGTGCTGGTATAAATAATTGGTTGCTCAATTTTTAAGGAAAAAGACTCATAATCAGCCTCGATACCCAGATCTTCGACCTCATCTTCAACCAATTCGCTATTAGCGTTGTTATAAGCGAAAATAATCCTGCCATCAAGTCGATTGAACGGAAAAGAATAAGAACCACCAGTGCGTCTCAATCCCTCAGTTTGGGAATGGTCTATAGTTAGGCGATCGCCAAAACCTAGCAAATTTTGATGGACGATCCTCGCATTTCCGCCAAAACTGCCAATACTAGGAGAATATGCGTTGGTTAAATAAATTTGAGCAGATAAAGGGTTATTTTCCTCTACGTTTAGCAAGAGAACGTTTTTACCCAAGCTGGATTGAGTTATTCTTCCCTTTATTGTTTGAATCAAAGGATTATTCTGTAATCTGCCCAAAGATTGTAAAAGGTGATTGACATTTAAGGGCTTTCCCACTTGAGGAAGTCGAGATTTGAGGTAATTTCCACTTAAATTTTTTAGCCCTTTGATTTTAATAGTTTCCAGCGTTCCTTCAATGATTTGAATTCGGATTTGACCATCAGTAAATTTTTGAGGAGGAAGAAATGCCCCACTAGTAGTGTAACCTTGCTCAATATAGTAATTAGTAAGCTTGCCTCTAAGTTCGAGAATTTGCTCCAGGGAGACTTCTCGACCCTCTAGAGGGACTACTATCGCTTCTAGTTCAGAATCAAATATTGTATTGCCTGTAATTTCTATCTTTTCTACGCTAATAAGTAGCGGAACTTGGGCTTTTACCGCTTTTATTGCTCCTGCCAAGATCAATTCTATAATAATTGCTGCGATTAGTTTAAAACGCATAGTTTTTTTGGGAAAAGAGTGAGGGTCATTAAGCTAGAATAAAGACCCAAGGCTATTTCTATTAAGTATATAGAAAGAAGAAAATCTTTCCATCTCTTAGTTTTCGGACTAGGTTGAATGGACTTTTTTCCAACTAGTATAGAGGATAGCCTGGATTTACTTTGGCTAAGACAATAAATTGTACGATAAATTATTATGAACTTACTAGCTCCTAAATTAGAACTTCATGGAATAAAAGCTATTTGTGTTGATGATTTAATTGCCCCAAAAAAAACGGCTCGCACTAGTTTTCTCTCTAAATCTCGTCTGTATCACCAGGACGTTTTTTTTGCCGATGCTTACGAGCCAGCCTTAGAGATACTTGATACCCACCCAGAAATATCTCTAGCTTTTGTTGACATGAGAATCCCTCGTAGAAGCCAAGATAGACATGATTTTAATCCTGAAAATCCCAATCAGGAATGGGGCAAAAAATTAGTAGAAGAACTCCTCGAAAAATATCCCAAACAATATCCCGAACGAGAAATTGACATAATTGTGATTACTGCTTACACAATTTATAATTTTTCTAGTCGAAAAAAGAAGTCTTCATCTGTTAGAATCAGAGCGAGATATAAAAAGCCAGTTAATTATGATTCCCTGATTGAAGATATCGCATTTGTCGTTAAAAATAGACGAGAAAGAACTTTCGACTATACTCTTCTCGATGAACAATTATCCTCTTTTGTCCAGGAAAAAACCCAAGAAATTAATAGATTAAGTAAGAGACTTGCCGAAGATATTTACAATATAGGAAGATATTTAATTGAAGTTAAAGCTAAATTAAAGTATGGACAATTTTATGCTTGGATCGATAAAGAATTGGAATTAAGTAGCGCATCAGTAACTCGCTTTATGCAGGTGGCTAGTTCCTTCAGTCTGGAGGAAGTCAAAGAACTAGATCTTCTGCCAACTGCCCTATATGAGCTAGCAACTACTAATGCTCCAAAAGAAGCTGTTAAGGAAGCAATAGAGAGAGCAAAACAAGGGGAAAAAATTACTCAAAAAACTGCCAAGGCTATTAAAGAAAAATACCGCTCTGTCAAGAAAGTAGAGCAACCTGTAGCTCTCAGTAATCAAACTAAAGAAAAGGAAGCTAGACATAGCATTTTACCTGCCTCTCTTCAAGATTCATCTCAAACGCTACCTTCACTCTTGGGGAAGGGCAATCTGGATAAGCCCAAACAGGAAATTTTAGGAGTTGTCCCCTCACAAAATGCCGTCAAAAATAGTTGGTGGCAGTTGGGAGAGCATCATAGACTTTTTTGCGGAGAGTCAAAGAACAAAGAATTTCTCAAGCGGATTCCTAAAGAGATCGCTCTAAAGATAAATTTTCTGCCTCAAGAAGATTATTCTTTAATTCCTGCGATTGAATCAATTTTTACTTTTACTGTTAGTTCAAAGTACAACGACCTTGAAATAGAGGCTTTGGTTGAAGAATGTATTCGGACGGGGACAAAGCCTAAAGAAACAATAGTCTTTAACTATGTGTATTATGCCGATTTACTAAAATTGGCTGAAAAATTTGATTGTTATTTTTGGGCAGCCGAGCCAGATTTAAATAAATGTCAACAAATCCTGACAATTTGGCGAGAGAAAGGGGCTGTAAGGCGGAGCGAGTAGCTAATAGCTAGCAGCTTCTAAAAAAATAAAGATCTTATAGATTTGGTGCTTTTTCCTGAAAGATGTTATAAGATATCTTCAACAACACTTGAAAATATTTACTTACTCGAAAGGAATTTGTCATTACTTCTCGACTTGAGAAGTGGTCAAAGCCTTTATGTCTATTCTCCGCGCCAATCAATAAGTTTTTAAAATCATGAGCGTCCCGCAGCCAATAGATAATGATAAGTATCGATTTATAGCAACAAATAAAGCAGAGCCAACCAACAAAAAGGTAGTAGAGTTTAGGCAACAAAAGCCAGAGAGTACTGTTTATCTTGTAAGCAGGGCTATTTCATGCTAGATGGTAAGATTATCGTGCTAAATTAAAAACATTAAATTGAATATGGCTGAAATCGCTCTCGTTAGTGTATTTGCTGGCTTACCAGATGGCAGAAGAAAACAAGGTAGGAGACACTCTCT
>JASJDI010000151.1 GCA_030065155.1 Xenococcaceae cyanobacterium MO_188.B29 | reverse complement strand
ATTTACGCCTACCTACTTACCTGCTCCAGGAGTGAGAGATGATTTTGCTGACAAGCGATACTGAAACAAAGCCGACACAAGCGATGCGAAGAGCGATCGCCAATGCTGAAGTGGGAGATGAGCAAAAAGGAGAAGATCCCACCGTTAACCAATTACTAGAAAGGGTTGCAGATTTATTAGGCAAAGAAGATGCTCTTTTCTTTGCTTGCGGAACTATTTGTAACTTTGTGGCAATCAAAACTCATACTCGCCCTGCTGATGTGGTACTAGCAGAACAAATGGCACACATTATTCGAGCCGAATCGGGGGGTGCAGCAATGAGTTCTGGTGTCTTGATGGAATCGATTGCCAGCGAGCGAGGAATTTTCACAGTCGATGCCCTTAATCAAGCACTTGAAAGAGTAGCGACTGCTCCTTATCTTTACTCGGCAATTCCACGCTTATTATGTGTTGAGCAAACCCACAATTTTGGAGGAGGTTCGGTTTGGCGACTCAATGAGCTACGTGAGGTTTGCGAGTTCTCCAGTCAGAAAGGTTTAGCCACCCACATGGATGGAGCCAGACTTTTAAATGCAGTCGTGGCATCTCAAGCTACAGCTCAAGATTTTGCTGCCTGTGTAGATTCTGTCTGGATTGACTTTACTAAAGGACTGGGCGCGCCAATTGGTGCTGTTCTTGCGGGGACAAGGGAGTTCATCTCTGAAGCACGTCGATATAAACATATTTTTGGGGGCGCAATGCGTCAAGCTGGAATTGTTGCAGCAGGTTGTCTCTATGCCCTTGACCATCATGTTGAACGTTTACAAGAAGACCACGACAACGCAACTTATTTGGCTCGACGACTAAGTGAAATTGAGGGAATTACAGTTCGAGACACAAAGCCAGAGACAAACATTGTTTTCTTTGATGTTTCGAGACTAAAACTTGACAAAACCATGTTTCTCAATCTCCTGCAAGAGCGTGGTGTGAAAATGGGAGCCGTTGGTCACTCAATTCGAGCAGTTACTCATTTAGATGTTTCGCGGGCGGATATCGATTTTGCGGTTGATGCTATTTCCCAAATGGCGAAATCCTCGCTGTGTAGCCAAGATGTTGAAAGTGCTGTTCCTTCAAGGGAAAATAGGGTGATCGCGTTTCCTAATGTAGTTCGCAATTACCATTTTTGTCCCAATTGCGGTCACCAGAATCTGCCTAATCACAATTTTTGTATCAGGTGCGGTACGCAACTAAGCAAGCCGACAAATTCTGTCTTAGGGTAGCTACAGTCGAATACCTAAAGTTGAAGCTGCCTTCAAATCTGTATCATACTAAATCCTGTTCTCATAACCATTTTTTCTTTGAGAAGTAGGGGAGCAGGGGAGCAGGGGAGCAGAGGGGGAAAAGACAAATAATTATATGGAGGGTTTGACAATCGGATTTCGTATCAGAGATAAATAGTCCTCCAACCAAAGAAGCAGAAAAAGGTTCACTAGACAAAAAACTAATACCAATTACTGAATTAGCTCAAAGCTATCTGAACCATATAAATAGCAAGAGAAATTAATAATCCTGTGAATAGATATTGCACCCAAATTTCTGGCAGTTTGGGTAACAACCTTGCTCCTAACTGTCCGCCGATTAAACTACCTACACCGAGTAGCAACCCAGGCAACCAAAGCACATTACCCGCTAATGCGTGTTGAGTGACCCCTACTCCAGAGATTAAGACAATTGCGCCTAAGCTAGTGGTGATAGATGCTTTAAGGGACTCTCCTAGAAATGCCCTTTGCAGAGGTACCATAATAATACCACCGCCAACGCCGAACACTCCTGATAAAATTCCTGCTGAAAAACCAATAGAAGCTACTTTAGATAAGGAAATAGATTTATTTGTCTTGGTTCGGTAAGATCTCGCTAGATTTTTTTTCCAGTTGATCAGGTAGATTGCTACTAACTGCAATCCAGCAAAGCCAAATAACAGATAATTCTCGGCAATGCGGTTAGCGACAGCCACCCCAAGTCCCACGGATAACATGGCAGGAATGGCTAGCAAAATTACTAATTTAGTATTTAAATATTGTGAACGCCAATTTTGCCAAGAGCTAGAAATTGCGCCGAGAGAAATTCCTAGCAAACTAGTGGCAGTAGCTTGGATTGGGCTAGCCCCTACTAAGGTTAGAGCAGGGACATAGAGTAAACCCCCTCCAATCCCTAGTAGGGCTGCAACTAAACCCACAATAATTCCTAATGGCAATAATCCTAAAAAATGTAACATAGAATTAGAATTCAATTTTCCTCAGCGAATGCTGATATAGCTCTGCTGTTTGTGCATATCTCTGGGAACGGATAATGTTTTGCTCGATTTCTTGTGGACGAGTTTCTCGATAGACTTTAGCTGGTACTCCACGCAAAACAACGCCATCAGTCGGATTGGGGGATTTGGTAACTAGGCTACCTGCACTAACTATACAATTGCAGCCAAGGGAAACTCGATCGAAAACATCACTGTTTATACCAATTAGAGAGCCTGAACCAATAGAGCATCCATGCAAAGTAGCTCGGTGTCCCACACTAACGCGATCGCCTACATAAACAGGTGTTCCATCGGAGTGAATAACACATCCATCCTGAATATTAGTGTACTTACCAATATAGATGGGAGCTCTATCCCCTCGCAACACAGCATTAAACCAGATTGATGCACCTTCCTCGATTTCCACATCGCCAATAACTAAAGCTGTGGGTGCAATCCAAGCTTTTGGATGAATCTTGGGGACTTTATCCCCAAGAGCAAAAACTCCAAAAGCACTGTCAGTTAATAGATTTGTTTCAGTTTGATAGTTCAGCATATGCAAGATTTAGATTAGATACGGTTTGGGAGGATAATCCTAATAATTCACGAGCTTGTTGTGGTGTAGCAATGGATCTACCATAGATTTCACATAAGTTTGCCATCTGCTCAACTAGTTGACCATTAGACTTAGCTTTGATACCTTTACGAATATAGGTTGTATCTTCTAGTCCTGTGCGAACATGACCACCTAAATGAATAGCCAGAGAAGCGATAGGAAAATTGTATCTTCCTGCACCTAATCCAGTCCAATGAGTTCCAGGTGGTAGGGAGCGCACAAAATGTAAAAGATTAGCTGGATCGGCTGATATACCGCCACTACCAAGTACAAAGAGAAAATTAAGTGGTTTTCGTAGTACTCCTTGGCGGACAAGATCGAAAGCATTTTCCATCTGCCCGATTTCAAAAACATCTAATTCTGGTATGATGCCCGCATTGTAAATTCGTCGAGCTTGTAATTCGATATCTAGAGGAGAATTCAGAAAAATTCGCCCCCGAAGGTTTAATGTTCCTGTGTTGAGGGAAACTAAATCGGGTTTGAGACTATCATCATTGCCCCACAACTGTGGTGTTAGTTCAACGCAACTACCTCGATCGATTCCATCCTCAATGCTAGTGGCGCGGGTTGAGATTTCCACAATAATTTCAGGACATCTAGACTTAATTTCGTAGAGTACCTCTTGATATCTTTCTGGACGATGGGATTCGCTACCATCATCTTCTCTTGGATGGACATGAGCCACTCTCGCACCAGCGTGAAAGGCTTCTTCGATCGCACGAGCTTGTTCTTGCGGTGTAATCGGCACATTGGGGTTTAGCCGACGAGATGTCGTTCCCGCAATAGCACAAGTGATGATACAGGGGTTTGATTTTAGTTTTGAAAACATGAATTTAGGTGGGTAGGCGTGGCGTAATTAGGTTGAAAATTAGAGGGAGGCAGGGGAAGCAGAGGAGCGGAGGGGCGGAGGTAGTAGCTTACAAGGGTAGACTTTTTACATTTAAGCCTAAAATCAAGATAAGGGAGACAAGGAGGACAAGGAAGACAAGGGAGAAATGCTGATTTTTTCGTTCAGATTATAGTAAGCACTCGCCTCTTTGTTAAAAACCTACCCTTGTGAGGGAGGTAGTAGGGGGAGAAATGAAAATTGAAAATAGGGATTTAGGAGAGAAGTTTTATTCTCTATCAAAGGTCAAAGATTAAAGTCAAAAGTCAAAGGGACAAGTTGTTATATTTGATTGATTTTTGCAGGCGATTTAATGAACTAGAAAATCATTCGGAGATGGAATCTGCATCAAACTCTCCACCATCAAATTCTCCTGTGACACTCACCCGATCGCCTACTGATACATTCTGTGGGGTATTGTCTCCATAGACATCCCAGGAATCTACTCTGATGGTGCGATTTCCAGTATCGAGACTAAAACCATCTTCCCAAACTCTTTCTACAGTACCAGTAAATTTATTACCCTGAGCATGAAGGGCTGAAGAAAGAGCAGATACAGCTATACCTGTAAATGTAAGTCCGATAAGAGTTCGGTAGCTAATATTTCTGATCATGATATGTATTGAGCCTGAATAAAGTAATGAGTAAAAAAAGAATGGTGCGTTTTTGATGGAGAAAGCTACTAATTACAAGTTGGTGAATCTTGAGCTTTATTGCGTTTAATTACCTCTCCACTAGAGCGGATAATGCGAAAGGCATCGAAATCATAGTCTTCATATTCTCCTATTACCGTCACTGTTTCTCCGACAGTAATCTGATTTTGGGGATTCAAACAAATACCTGGATCTACAATCAATTGCCCTGTCCCATCATCCAAGATAAATTGATTACCTACGACACTCCGAACTACGCCCGCAGTCGTCGTCTCTGGTATATGTCTTAAATTACGGATGGGAATTGGTGTCTGAGCAATGGTTGTTAGAAATAAAGTGAAAGTAGAGGTTAATGAAAGAACTACTGTTGTGGGCATGAGTTACATTTTTTCTTCAGGAATGTGTTTAGATTCAACAGACAAACCAAAATCTACACTAACAACTCTCCTATTAGGCGAAAGCAAGCGATCTCGCTCTAATTAATTTTTTTGGGGTGCTATTTCTCTATATTTCTGAGTTATGGTCGAAATTGTAATCAACTCCGCTTCAGTTTTTGCCACCAGATTGAGAATCATTTGATTGACCAAATTTTGAAATTCTTGGTTATTATTAGTGTCAATCTCATTAGGGAGGAAATTTTCAGGTCTATTGGTAGAGAAGTTTTTAATTAGGTTTTTCTGACTATTAGTTTTTTTGTTATTACAGAGTGATGATTCTAGCATTCGTAAGTTCCCTTACTCGTTTTGTACTTGATACTGATGGTAAAGAAAAAAAATGACCAGAAAATGACCATACCTTTAACTTTCGATCTAGTTTTAGATCGAGTCAATAACTAAAGAATTATAACCAATGACCAATGACTAATAACTAATAACCAATAACTATTTTTCCAAAGGCAACCAAATCCGAAACGTTGACCCTTCTCCTACTTTGCTAGTAGCTGTAATTTTTCCTCCGTGTGCCTGGACAATTTGTTGGGCAATGTTCAATCCTAAACCAAAGCTACCCGTTGCTTTAGTTCGCGTCTGATTAACTCGATAAAATCGCTCGAAGATATGAGATAAAGACTCAGGAGCAATACCAATCCCTGTATCTTCTACTTGAATCTCTACTTGCTGATTCTCACAATTAAGTCGAAGAATAATATTTCCGTTTGCGGGAGTATAACGACAGGCATTACTAAGGAGATTGGCAATGGCTTGTCGCAATAGGTTAGGATCTGCCTTTACCAGAACTGGTTCAGCCATTAGGTGTGCAGTGAGAGTAATATGCTGCGATCGCGCTTGAGTTTTCCATTCAGGTACTAAACTACGCAATAAATCTACTACATTAACTACTTCTAGGGACTCGATCGACAATAAGCTTTCATTTCGTGCTAAAAACAGCAAATCACCAACCAGAGTACTCATGCTTTTAGTCAGATTGACTATCTTATCTAAACGTTGGTGCAGAAAACTCTTATCTACTGTTGCATCTTCAAGTTCCATTAATCCCACCTGAGCATTACTCAAGACGGCAGCTAGAGGAGCACGTAGTTCATGGGAAGCATTCGCCGTGAAGCGATCTAACTGAGAGTAGGCTAACTCCAGTTCTTGATTGGTATTTTGTAAGCTGGTTTCTCTTGCTGTCAATTCTCGTTCTAGTTGTAAAAATAGGATAATAGCCAATATTGCTCCCAAACTACCTGTCGTAGCTGATACACAGAGGACGATCCAGGTAATCTGTCGATAAAGCAGATGATGTTGCTGGCGAACTTCCAATATTTCTTCTTGTTTTTGCGTAAATTTATCGATCGCGACACGAGTGGCATTCATCTGTTCCTTTCCCTCTTCTAGCCAGTCGTAGAGGAGAGCCGTATTCACCATTCGTTCTTCTTGTCCTTGGATTCGTTTTAGTTCCTGTTGCAGATTTAACTTTTGTTGTAAAATCTTCAAATGTTGATCGACTTTGGTGCGGATTTCTTTGAGTATTTGTTTCTGCTGAGGATAATCTTGTACTAACTTCTCTAGCTGCTTCAGTGATTCGGGAATAACAGTACGAGAACTGTTAAAGGGAGCAAGAAATTCTTCTCGATGAGTTAGTCCATAACCACGTACTCCTGTTTCTGTATCCACCAGGGCTGTAAGCAAACGCTTAGTTTCTAGCTTAACCATTTTGGTTTGCTGTACTACGGTTTCATCTTCTTCTAAGCTGGCTTTTAACCAAGCAAAAGAACCAAGAGAAGTAAATAAGCAAATAACAGGGATGGCGATAATAATGCCACCCCGCAGACGAACAGGCAGTACTTTCCATTTATCAAATTGCATCTTAGGCATCACTTTTACTCGGTAAGTAGATAAATCTATTTATTTATATATGTTTAGCTATAGCTCTATTTGTCTTTTCTCCTCTCCTCCTCTGCTCCCTCTGCTTCCCCTGCTCCTTTGCTCCAAAGTACACAATTAATATTTAAGGAGATTTAGGTGGCTCAAAGCAATATCCTACGCCGTAAACAGTTTTAATCCAGTTTTCTATACCCAGTTCTCGTAAACTCTGCCTTAAGCGTCTAATACGAGCAACTACAGCATTACTCTCTGGTTCTGAACCCCATGACCACAGTGCTTGTTCGATCTGAGCGTGGGTAAGAATTTTCTGAGGATGGCGCATCATATATTCCAGAAGTTGAAAATCTTTACTGGAAAGCTTAAAAGATTTCTTCCTCCATTCAATACACATTGTGTCCAAGTGGAGATATAAATCTAATAGTTTGAGGCAATCGCCCGTCCATAAAGGCGATCGCCTTCGTAAAGCTCTTACCCTTGCCAAAAGCTCGGTTAAATCTACTGGCTTAACTAGGTAATCATCTGCTCCTGCATCCAAACCAGTAACTTTATCGTCAATGGTATCTTTAGCAGTGAGCATCAAAGTTGGAGTAGCTACTCCTGCTGCACGAAAAGATTGGCAAAGCTCAATTCCACTCTCTTCTGGCAACATCCAGTCAAGGATCAGTAAATCATATTCCTTTTCCTCCATCAACCACCGAGCCGTTGCTCCGTCCGCCACTCCATCTACGATATGACCAGAACGCGCCAAAGCCATTTGTAATGGTTCTAACTGTTCTGGGTCATCCTCAACTAAAAGAATTCGCATGATAAATGACTTAATTATCTTTTTAAAATCTTAAGACATTCTGTTGATATTTGGGCATAAAAGCAATTAATGCGATCGGCTACTAGCTTGTCAATTTTGAAATGATGGGTAGTTATTAATAATTTAAAGCTAGCAGAGATTTGAAGAGGGAAAAATTATGCAGGTAAAGATTAGTTACTGTTGACTTTGACAACAAAAATGTTGTTAATATATTTTACAATGGACTTAAACAACAAATAGGTTGTTTTAATCTTGAGAGAGGGTAAGCTATCAATCAGTATAGAATATACCCTCCTGAGCCATGTCTATAGTTTGAGACTATATAGAAATTCGTCTGATAAATTTAGTAGAAATATAAGCAAACAATGAGTGAGACTATTTTATCTATACATAACTTAACAGCAAGTGTAGACGGTACACAAATTCTTAAGGGCGTTAATTTAGAGGTCAAAGCGGGAGAAATCCATGCGATTATGGGTCGCAATGGTTCAGGTAAAAGTACTCTCTCTAAGCTTATTGCAGGACATCCAGACTACGAAGTAACTGGGGGAGAAATTATCTATCAAGGAGAAAATATCCTAGAGAAAGAACCTAATGAAAGAGCTTTAGATGGTGTATTTTTGGCTTTCCAATATCCCCTAGAAATTCCTGGAGTAAGCAATTTAGATTTTTTGCGAGTAGCCTACAATGCCAAAAGAAAACATCAGGGATTAGAAGAAATAGATACTTTTGATTTTGAAGACTTGGTAGAAGAAAAACTAGAAGTTGTGAAAATGAAATCTAGCTTCTTAGAAAGAAGTCTCAATGAAGGTTTTTCTGGTGGTGAGAAAAAGCGCAACGAAATTTTACAAATGGCGTTACTCGATCCAACTTTAATTATTTTGGATGAAATTGACTCAGGTTTAGATATTGATGCCCTTAAAATTGTGGCTGAAGGAGTAAACCAACTTAAAACACCAGCCAAAGGTTATCTAGTTATTACTCACTATCAAAGATTACTAGATTACATAACACCTGATTTTGTCCATGTCATGCAGGATGGCAAAATCATTACTAGTGGTGGAAAAGAATTAGCTTTAGAATTAGAATCTCGCGGTTATGACTTTCTTGACGAACAAGCAGTAGCGGAGGTAGGTGCATAATGGCTGTACAAATTCCTTTTGCAACTATTGAAAAACTAGAAGAGAAGGGCATAGTTGAAGATAATTGGCTGATGGGGTTATTACAACAGACTACCTCCTCAGAAGATGAACCTAGTTGGCTAAAAAATATACGTCGTACCGCTTTTAACTGGGTTTCTCGTTTGCAAGTATCTACCAAGAAAGATGAAGAATGGCGGTTTACTGATTTATCTGCTTTGGTAGAAAAAAATTTTGTGACAGCAAAACCAGTAGAGACGTTCCCTGGAACGTCTCTACAACACCATGGAACGTCCCTACGGGAGACAGAAAATAGTCGTCTTGTTTTTGTTAATGGCAAATATTCTGCTGAATTATCAGATGTATCGGGATTACCTGAAGGGGTATACGTGGGTAATCTAAACACATTACCAGAAGGTTATCCTGTACAAACCTATTTTGCCCAACAACATAATAGTCAAGCAGTTTTTACCACCCTCAACACAGCTAGTTGTGAAGATGTAGCTGTAATTTGGGTAGGAAAAAATATTATTGTAGAAACTCCTATTCAGCTTGTTTTTATTACTCAAACAGAAGAGAAAGCTAGTTTCTCTCAACCCCGTACTTTAGTTGTGGCAGAAACAGGGGCAAATTTCTCTTTAATCGAAGAATATATTGGTACAGGAGGATATTTTACCAACGCTGTTGCCGAAATTTGGCTCAAAGAAAATGCAGCAATAAAACATACCCGTCTGCAACAAGAATCTGATTCTAGTTTCCATATCGCGACAACTGCTGTTAACCAAGCTCGTGATAGTCGTTATACTTTGAGTGAATTCAACTTCGGTGGTAAGCTATCTCGTCATAATCCAGAAATTTTACAACAAGGAGAACAAACCGAAACCAATCTCAATGGCTTAACCGTTGCGACAGGAGAACAAACCAGTGATACTCATAGTATTGTTGCCCTCACTAAACCTCACGGTACAACCGATCAATTGCACAAGTGCATTATAAGCGATCGCGCCCATAGCATCTTTAACGGCAAAGTTTTTGTCCCCAAAGAAGCTCAACTTACCAACGCAGCCCAACTCAACCGTAACTTATTACTTTCCCCTAAAGCCAGAGTAGACACCAAACCCGAATTACAAATCACTGCTGATAATGTAAAATGTTCTCACGGTGCTACAGTATCTCAACTAGAAGCCGATCAAATCTTTTATCTGCGTAGTCGTGGCTTAACAGAAGAAGATTCCCGCCATCTTCTCATTGATGCCTTTGCTGCCGAGATTATCGATCGCATTTCCCTCAAATCATTACAGGAAAGAATAAGTCAAATCATCAAACAAAAAACAGATAACTAATATTGATGGGCAATTAACAAACTTGCGCGTTCCTTAGGTGAGGTTTCCTCGCCAGGTTCGCTCGTCAATTAGCAATCAACCCTTCGGGTTCGACAGTTCTTACGAAAGTTGCTCATGGGGGAAACCCCCCTTCGGGTTCAACAGTTTGCTCAAGTCGGGAAACCCTTTCGGTAGTTGCTCATGGGGGAGACCCCCAAGACCGCACTACCTCACCACCGCAACTGTTTCACAAGACCGCACTTTCGCGCTTTGCTCAAGTCGGGGAACCCCTAAAGGGTTCGTTAGTTGCTTTAAGTCGGTGAAACCGCCCAACGCACTAACTCACTGCCCACCGCAACTGTCTCACAATTAGCAATTAGCAATCAACAAAAAAATGACTTACACCCAAGAAAAAACCTTAGCTGATCGCGTACGTAAAGACTTCCCAATTTTACATCAAGAAGTCAACGACAAACCCCTAATTTACTTTGATAGTGCTGCTAGTTCCCAAAAGCCCTTAGCAGTATTAAACACCCTACAGGATTATTACCAAAAAGATCATGCTAATGTGCATCGTGGGGCACATACCTTAAGTGCTAGGGCAACAGATGCCTATGAAAGCTCAAGAGATAAAGTGGCTAAGTTTATTAATGCTGCCCATCGAGAAGAAATTGTCTATACCCGTAACGCCTCTGAAGCGATTAATTTAGTTGCTTATAGTTGGGGATTAACTAACTTAAATAAAGGCGATGAAATTATTCTTTCTGTTATGGAACATCATAGCAATATTGTTCCTTGGCAAATTATTGCTCAAAAGACTGGAGCAGTAATTAAATACGTACAATTAACCCCTACAGAAGAATTTGATTTAGAACACTACAAATCTCTACTTTCAGATAAAACTAAACTAGTTTCTATTGTTCATGTTTCTAATACTTTGGGTTGTATCAATCCTGTAGAAGACATAGTCAAACTAGGACATCAATACGGAGCAAAAGTATTAATAGACGCTTGTCAAAGTGTTCCTCATATGCATGTAGATGTGCAAGCAATTAACTGTGATTGGTTAGTAGCTTCGGGGCATAAAATGTGTGCTACCACAGGTATTGGTTTTCTCTACGGTAAGAAAGAATTATTAGAATCCATGCCTCCTTTTTTAGGTGGAGGAGAAATGATTGATGAAGTATATTTAGAGCATTTCACTGTAGGAGAATTACCCCATAAATTTGAGGCAGGAACACCAGCTATAGCAGAAGCGATCGCTCTAGGTGCAGCAGTAGATTATCTTACTAATATAGGTATAGATAAAATTCATGCTTATGAAGAAGAATTAACTGCTTATTTATTCAAAAAATTAGCGGAAATTCCTAACCTCAGAATTTATGGAGCAAAACCAACAATAGACGGTAAAGGTAGAGCTAGTTTAGTCGCATTTAATGTAGAAGGAATTCACGCTAGCGACTTAGCAACCTTACTCGATCATGAAGGAATAGCGATTCGTTCTGGTCATCATTGTACTCAACCACTACACCGTATTTTTAATGCTTCTGGTAGTGCCAGAGCAAGTTTATATTTCTACAATACTCTTGAGGAAATTGATACTTTTGTAGCTACTTTAAAAGATACTATTGATTTTTTCAAGAGCATGATGGAGTAATATGAAATACTTTAATGCCTGCTACAAATGTTTAATGGTTGGAATAAGTAGTGAGTAGAAAATTATCGATTAGAGCCAGATAGATGACAGGGCTTCAGGCTCATAAAACACTATAAGCTTAAGAAAAAGAGCTTACCAATAACTGAAAGCTTATAGCTTGTATCTTAAAGCTTAAGGCTTTTTGGTCAGATAAAATTTAAGTCGAAAGTTTTCAATTGAGTGATGGGGAGAAGTAATAGTGAATAAAGTTTTATTCGATGTATTTATACTTATTTTACTCGTAATTTTGGGTTTATTTGTTGGTGTAAGCGCACACTTTGTTTCTGTACAAGCTTTTGCCGTTAGCAATCCCAGTGGAATAGTTCATTTGACTAGTTTAGTCTTTATGCCATACACTCTCCTCTATACATTTAAACTTTTTGGGTTTAAATTTTCCAAGCGAGGTATTGTTATCCATAATTTGTGGTTAGATTTTTTTATAGTTGTTGCCATAATATTTTCGGGTATTCTAATCTCAAGGAGTGCAGAATATGCTGGTACGGAATTATGTAACATAAATACAGAAATTGCTAGTTCTGTACGTTATCTACTAGCGAACTCTATTTGTGTAGGAGGTTCGCTTATTTATCTGCTGAATAAAAAAGGAAATGGAACTCGTTAATAGCAATATAAAACGTAAAAAAGGTTGAGAAATTTAATCAAAAGCTGTACGATTCCCTATGGTTCTTGATATTAGAATTATCTTGAAAATATCCGATCGCATTTTTGTAGCTCAAGGGGCAGAATATCAAGCTGTTTGTCAAGGAATTAAACAAATTAAGTCGGTTTCTGTACCTCAAGTAGTACCAATTCCTATAGGTATTAATGCTTTAGAATCTTATTTACAAGCAAGAGATTGGCAGCAAAAAGCTCCAGCTAACATTTTAATTATGGGTTTGTGTGGTAGTTTATCTCCTCAATATCAGGTAGGAGATATTGTTCTTTATCAAGATAGCGTTTTTTCTCTCTCTTCATCGCTTCAACAACAAAAAAACAATCAGGAAGTTGCAAGAGATTACACCAAGGATAAACGAGGTATTTTCGAGCCACAACTTACAAATTATATTTATAATTGCTTACAGGATAAGATTACTAAAGTAACAGGGTTAACTAGCGATCGCTTAATTTGGTCAGCAGAAGAAAAGCTAGCTTTGGGCAAACAATATCAAGCTAGTGTAGTTGACATGGAGGGGCTTGTATTACTCAAGTTTTTACAGAAACATAATCACAGGGTAGCTATGTTGCGAGTAGTTAGTGACAGTACTCATTATGATATTCCTAATCTGAGTAGAGCGATCGATTCTACTGGGAAATTACAGAATATACCGATGGCGATCGCTATGATTAAACAACCTGTTGCTGCTATGAGATTAGTTAAAGATGCGCTCAAAGGACTAGCCATATTACAGCAAATTACTACAGAGTTATTTAGCAAAGATGCCATAATTTAATAATCTAGTGACAGTCTGGACTATAATTCTAGGCAAAAAACCAATCTTGGGTGGATGTCTAGTAAAGAATCTTTGAGCATTTTCGGGGTCTGCATCTTCAATACCTGTGATGAGATAGAAGTGCATTCCTGCATCAGAGGGATCGTTAAATTTACCCTGGGCATTTTTCATTAGGCTACGAGCCTCTTGTAAAATCGGATTGTCAGTATCATCTAACCAACGCCATTTTGAACTATAAAAGCCCTCATCTCCTTCATTATCTGCACCATTTTGGTCTTTAATGTGTATGAGTTTGACTTCAGGGAAGTCTTTTTTGATATCTGCCCAAGTTCTGACTTCCTTCACTCCAGTTTTACTGGCTACATCTCTAGTTTCGTTCCAAGTAGAATGGGAAATTAGAGTTATATTTCTGCGGTTTCGAGGACTAGTTTTCTCTAAACCTCTATAGATTGCTTCCATGGGACCACCTTCGATCGCCAGTACTTTTTTGCCTGAGTTAAGAATTTTTACTAGCTTATTGGTTGTCTTGTGAGTGCTTTTTTGATAGTCGTAAGTATTAATGCCTAGCTTTTCGGCAAATGCTGCACTTTCTCTCATTGCCTCAACTTGTGACGAATCATTAGGTTCTCCAAGATTGTTGTTATAAAAGAAACTAGATTGTTTTTGTAACCCCATCGAATTAATTAGAGTTGCAGCGATAGGTAAAGCAGCAATATCATCCTTATCGTTGTTATTACCATCGAAATGGGAAATTACTTGGTCAAACTGAAAAATACTGATTTTTTCTTTGGCGTTGGCAATTTGGTATGGATAATGGATTAAAGAAATTAAGAAAAGAAGAGGAAAAAGTTTCACTGTTCAAACCGTCATACTACAAAAAAAGAAACTAAACTTTCTCTTAAAATCGAAGGAACTCGAATTAAGAATTTTGATACACTCTACCTTTCCATGCACCCCCTTGCCCACGATAATGTTTAAAAGCGGAGTCCAAAGTCATGAGAGTATAGAGAAATGCGATCGCGGGTAAAGAAAAAGTCCATAACCAAGAAAGACGATATAGTTTGATAGTAGGTAAATAAGCGATACTCATTAGTAACCAAGTTAGTAAACTAATTAGAGTAAGTAACCAATTCCCATCCCTAATACCCAAAATTAAAACAATAGGGGCAACCAGATAAACCAAACTCATACCCAGTAATGTTCCCAACAATAGCCAAGGAGAATAGTGTAGTTGCGTAAAAGCTGTTCTGGCTACCGTATCCCAGATTGAGCGCAGGGAATTGTAAGGACGTAAACTAGTAGTTAAATCGGTTAAGCCAAGCCAAATTGCTGATTTACCTGATTTTACCGCTTTAGCTAAAGCACAGTCATCAATCAAAGCATCCTTGATCGTGGCAATTCCACCAATACTTTCTAAAGCTTTACTACTAAGTAAAATACAGCCTCCTGCTGCTGCTGCCATCTTCGACTTAGGATTATTTACCCAAGGAAAAGGGTATAGTTTTTGAAAGAAAAAGACAAAAGCAGGAATTAATAACTTTTCCCAAAAGCTAGTACAGCGAAGTAATACCATCAAAGAAACTAAATCGCATTGTTTTTGTTGTCCTTGAGCCACTAACTGAGATAAGTTACTAACATTATGGTGGATATCAGCATCCGTCAACAAAAAATAATCTGGTGATGTTTGTTGTTTAGCATAGTCGATACCTTGCTTCATCGCCCATAGTTTTCCTGTCCAACCATCAGGTAATTGTTTACCAGAAATAACTTTAAGTCTATTGGTTTGTGATAATTGTTGAGCAATTTGGTATGCTACAGTAGCAGTTTCATCCGTACTCTGATCGTCAACTAAAACTACAGAAAGTTTACCAGGATAATCCTGAGTTAAAAGCGATCGCAAGCTGATAGGTAATACTTCTGCTTCATTTCTAGCAGGTACGATAGCACAAACAGAAGGATAATATGCTAATTCTGTTGTTTGCGGTTCAAGTTTTTGATCTGCCAGCCAAAACCGTCCCCAGAAGAATAGTAAAAATAGCCAAATAATTAAAGACAAGATAGCGATCGCTAGTAAAAACATAGATTATTATTAAACTGTTTTAATCGATCTTACTAAGCAAAATCACTTAGATTTTTAATTTACGTAAGAGATATCATGAACTATTGTTCAGAATCCAGGTATGAAAATAAGTTCATTCTGAACTCCTGAACTCCTGAACTCCTGAATTCTATTCTCAAGACAGATTTTATTGTCCTATAGTCATTTTCTCTAAAAATAATTGCTTAAAAAGAATTATTTACTTAGTTAAATATACGTAAAAAATATCTATTTTGTATCGTTAATATGACTTTCCCATAAAGTAACCATTGCTGTTTAGAATAAATTTGCGAGAAAAAAAATGGCTTAGGGTAAGGCTTAAAATATATGCAAATTCAGGAGCGATTAGGGCAAAAAAAAGTTGAAGATGCGATCGCAGCTAGTCAAAACTATCTTCTGTCTATTCAATATCCTGAAGGTTATTGGTGGGCAGAACTAGAATCCAATGTAACAATTACAGCTGAAGTCGTATTGTTACATAAAATTTGGGGAACAGATCGAACTATACCCCTAAAGAAAGTAGAATCTTATTTGCGATCGCAACAAAGAGAACATGGTGGTTGGGAATTATTTTATGGTGATGGTGGCGACTTAAGTACAACAGTAGAAGCTTATATGGCTTTACGCTTATTGGGTGTACCAGCTAAAGATTTTGCCTTACTTAGAGCCAAAAAATTTATTCTTCAACATGGTGGCATTAGTAAAACTCGTATTTTTACCAAACTTCACTTAGCTTTAATTGGTTGCTATGACTGGCAAGGGCTTCCTTCTCTTCCTCCTTGGATTATGCTGTTGCCAGAAGATTCGCCCTTTAATATCTACGAAATGTCTAGTTGGGCAAGAGGCAGTACAGTCCCTTTACTAATTGTCTTCGATAAAAAGCCTATTTTTGTTACTCAGCCGACGATCAATTTAGATGAGCTTTATGTAGAAGGAATCAATAATGTTCGCTACGAATTACCCACTCAAAACGATTGGACGGATGCCTTTATTTGGCTAGATAATGCTTTTAAGTGGGCAGAGAAATCTAATATTATTCCTTTTCGGGATGAAGGGCTAAAAGCTGCTGAAGAATGGGTATTAGAAAGACAAGAAGCTACAGGAGACTGGGGTGGAATCATTCCTGCTATGCTCAATTCCCTATTAGCTTTACGTACTCTTAATTATGATGTTGACGATCCGATTATTCAAAGGGGATTCTCTGCTATCGATAACTTCGCTATTGAAGAAGAGAATTCCTATCGCATACAACCTTGTATTTCTCCTGTATGGGATACTGCTTGGGCTTTACGAGCTTTAGTAGAATCAGGTTTAGATCCAGAACATCCAGCCTTAGTCAAGGGTGGTAAATGGTTAGTAGATAAACAAATTCTTGATTATGGCGATTGGAAAGTTAAAAATAAGCAAGGAATGCCTGGTGGTTGGGCTTTTGAATTTGATAATCGCTTTTATCCCGATATAGACGATTCTGCTGTAGTAGTGATGGCACTAGCTGGAGTGAAACTACCGAATGAATTTCACAAACAACAAGCGATCGCCCGTTGTGTAGAATGGATTGCGACAATGCAGTGTAAAACTGGTGGTTGGGCAGCTTTCGATCTAGATAATGACCAAGATTGGATTAATCTAATTCCCTATGGCGATCTTAAAGCAATGATCGATCCCAATACTGCGGATGTTACTGCCAGAGTTCTGGAAATGCTAAGTCAGTGCAATCTCTCCATGGAAGCCAGTCGAGTAGAACGAGCAATTGCTTATTTAAGACAAGAACAAGAAAGTGATGGTAGTTGGTTTGGTCGTTGGGGTGTAAATTATATCTATGGTACAAGTTCAGCATTGTCCGCTTTAGCTTTAATTGCTCCCAAAACCTGTCAGCAGAATATTAATAGGGGTGCAGCTTGGCTAGTTAGTTGTCAAAATCCTAGTGGGGGTTGGGGAGAAACCTGTCGTAGCTACGACGATCCATCTTTAAAAGGGCAAGGAATTAGTACGGCATCTCAAACTGCTTGGGCATTAATTGGGTTGCTAGCTGCTACTCAAGCCACTGGCTTTAACGCTCAACAAGCGATCGAACAAGGTGTTAATTATCTTGTCTCCAAGCAAAATACTAATGGTACTTGGTATGAGTCAGAATTTACTGGTACAGGCTTTCCCGGTCATTTTTATTTGAAATATCACCTCTATCAACAGTATTTTCCTTTACTAGCTTTGGCACGTTATCAAACATTCTTAACAAGTTAAGGTCATTTGTCTTTTGTCGATCGGCTAATAGCCATCAACTATTAGCTTTTGAGACATTTTTGCTTAACTTTAACTAATCAAAAGATGAGTTTTGTCAATAATCTTCATTTGAACTGAATTGCAGATACTTGATAAGTTTTTCTTGTCTAATTTAAGAATCTTAGCTCGTACCGACAATGCTTAAACATTCGTGACAAGTTAAGGTGGTGTGTTGTTTGTCAAATGGTCTTAGCTATTAGCTTTTAGCTTCTTACGTGATTGCACTTGCCGAGGAGACCTCGGCGTGCCTCACGCGCTTTTAGCTCTTAGCTTTTAAAGCATGTTTAGGCTAACTCTTTTTTTTCAAGCGATCGCCATCTGGATTTAACTCTAATCCATATTTGGTGCTTATGCTTAATCAATAACACTACATCTAGTAGTTGACTATTTTGACTTTTGTTTAACTTGTC
>JASJDI010000150.1 GCA_030065155.1 Xenococcaceae cyanobacterium MO_188.B29 | reverse complement strand
GCCATTTCGCCTCACTTTTCTCCTTGCTCTGGGGATTTTCTTTCCTTTCCTGATTCCAGAATGGTTTGACCCCGATTTCAGACGCACTTCATCTGTGGGGCTGATGGATGTGGGTTAGAACTAACACCCCAACTCCAACTCAGATTGGAAAAGCAGTACAACAAGTTCTAGCGGAGACAAAATTTACAGCGAGAGCAAAATATTTTCAGACTGAAATTAATAATTATGATGCACCAACTCGATCAGCTAATCTTCTAGAAAAATTAGCAATTAGCAAACGTCCCATTCTACGAACATAAGAACTACAAAACCAATTAAGCGATCGCTCAGTGAAAGACATTGCTCGGCTAAAATATAACGAAGCTAATATCTATAGGGATAAATCCGAGATTAAATATGATTCCAGGTGAAATTATTACTCAACCAGGCGAAATCGAATTAAACGCAGGGAGAGAAACCTTAACTATAACTGTAGCTAATACAGGCGATCGACCGATCCAAGTTGGCTCTCATTTTCATTTTTATGAAGTTAATTCTGCCTTACGATTTGATCGCGAACTAACTAAAGGAATGCGTTTAAATATTCCTGCGGGTACGGCAGTAAGATTTGAACCAGGGGATGAAAAAGAAATAGAACTAGTAGCGATCGCGGGTAGTCGTCAAATTTATGGGTTTAATGGTTTAATTAACGGCAAAGTATAAAGTTATTCTCTATGGGACAAATTTGGATGTGCTTTGAGTAGGGAGTAGGGAGTAGGGAGTAGGGAGTAACCAGTAACCAGTAATCAGTAATCAGCGGGGGCGACCCCACGGAGGTTTCCTCCGTTTGGGAAGCGGACGAGCGCGGTCTTGGGGGTTTCCCCCATGAGCGACTCGTTCAAGAACGCGCCCCCGCCCGAAGGGTAACCAGTAATCAGTAACAGCCTCTACCATAGGTACAGCAACGCCGAAGTTAAAAAATGCAATTTTTTTCTGATATTCCATCTCTAGTCAAAGAAATTGTCGAAGAAAAAGGATATGTTGTCCTACCTAACTTAATTACTCCAGAAGAAGCCAAAATAGCACGGGAGCGGTTACTGCAATTGGCTAACCAAGAAAGACAAACAGGAGAATTAGTTATTCAAGGAGCCAAAGAAAGATTATATGGCTTAATTTATAAAGGAAAAATTTTTCGTCAGTTAGTACAACATCCTCAAATACTTGCTCTAATTCAAGCTATTTTGGGGGAAGATATTATTTTGGGAGGGTTTTCTGCCCATATTCTTCATCCTCAAGGAGAAAGAATGGGAATCCATGTAGATTATCCCTATTGGGCAATGACATCTCCTTATGCTCCCTACCCTATTTTAGAAATACAAGTAATTTGGTTAGTAGAAGATTTTACAGAAGAAAACGGCGCGCCTTTATTCGTTCCGAGTAGCCATAAATTAGCTACCAAACCAAATTTACAACAGTTTGAACAAACAGCCCAAAAAATCACTGGCAAAGCGGGATCGGCAATTATTTCCCACGGGCTTTGTTGGCACGATACTTCTGTTAATCTAACTGATAATCCTCGTGTATCTATTTTAGGGAATTATACTCCTCAGTATATTCATCCCTTAGAAAACCATTCATTTGCTTATCAGGCAGAGGTGCTTGAACAAGCCACGCCTCAATTAAAACATTTACTCAGGCATAGTTGGCGATCGAGTCAAGAGCAAATTTTTGATATGGATTTTAAAATGAGCGAATAAACCTCAGTTAGAAGTCAGGAGTCAGAAGTCAGGATTTAGAAAGGTTTTAGCCAAATTACGAAGATTGCTCTTTTGGTGCTATTCTACGGATCTCTGAATAAAAAGTAGTTTGCATTCTCCCAGCTTGATCTTTAATAACAGTGGTACGCAAGCGTAAATTTTCTCCTGCAAACCATTGCCGTTCCTCAGCATAAATATCTTCTGTTTCAATAGTTAAAGTTAGGGCTGCGTCTTCACCTAAGATATAATTACCCAAAAAACCAGCATTAACAGATGCTTTAAGTAGCTTGCCAATCTGAGGATTTTCGCGATCGGGAACTAGAATAATTAAAGAATTACCTTGTTGTTTCGGTTTGCCCCAGTCAACGGAATTATCCCAACTATATTTAAGACCACCTAAACTTAAATTAGATTCAATCTTATTTTGCTGACAGAGAGTTACTATCTGAGGATGGTCTGGCTGAACAAATTCTACAGTGATATTAGCTTTGCTACTTTCTGTTTTACTGCCATCTAGATGATAGTTAGTGCGTTGAGTAAACCATTCCCCTGCACTAGATTTTAAAAATGTTTTTATATCCATAAAAAAAATTAGCTAGCTTTGTCAAAATTGTAATGAATTGTACCAGTCAATCGTAAGTAATGAAAAACCTAGTATTGTGATTAGTTGTTAGTAAGAATTTAAAGAAGTCTATTGCTGTAAGCGTTGTAAAGATATAAGTGCAGCTTGACTAACTTGCGGGTGACTATCTTTAGCTAAAAATTGAAGAGCAGAAATGCTTTTATCTGTATTGAAGTTACCCAAGGCTTCTGCTAGTCTTTGTCTAATTAACCAATCTTCTGAACCTGCAAAACGGAGCATAGATTCGGTTGCCTCTACTGCGCCAATTTCTCCTAAAGCTGCGATCGCTGCCTGTTGTAATACTACTTCTTCACTGTCTAATGCTTCTAGCAATACCTCTTTAGCTCTAATATCTTGGAGATTACCTAAAGACACAGCAGCACTAAAACGCACTAGCCAATTAGTATCTTCATAGAAAGCCCTAACTAAAGGTTCAAATGCTCTCTCATCTCCTAAGTAGCCTAAAGCTCCTGCTGCATCAGCACGAATCCCATAGTCATCATCTCCTTCTAGCAGTTTGACCAAAATAGGATAGCATTCCTCTGTTGGTTTTACACCCAAAGCAAACACTGCCATCGATCGCACAGGTAAGATTTCATCGTTCAATACCTTTTTAATTAAAGGTACAGCATCGGCAGCCGAAACTTCTCGTAAAGAAACTAAAGCTAAAAGGCGATCGCGAGAATTTGGACTTTCAAGCTGAGTAGACAGTTTTTCTAAATCTATCATTTTAATTAACTGTAAATTATTATTACTGCTTGGTATAAAAAATATCTTAATGGATTTTTATGGGGAGACGGGAAGTATTATGGCGATCGGCTTCGCTGGCTCGGAATGCGATCGCGATATTATTGAAGGGAAGACAACGATTGAATATGCTCTTTGTCCGAGAACATACCTTGCCCTCATTAGTGATTAATGAAATTCTCTAAACGATATTATTGTTCTTTGATTTACTTCATTTCAGCAACATCAATTAGTGCTTCTCCAGGATGGTGAGTAGAAATTTGAATGGTTATTTTGCGCTCCAAACGATTTAAAAATCCGAATAGACGAGCTTCAGAAAATAAATGGTATTTCCCTTTCATTAGGTTAGAGACTTCTGGCTGTTTAATCTTGAGAAGCTCGGCAATTTCTTGCTGTTTTAGGTGGCGACTTTCAATAATTTTGCGCACAGCATAGCCTAGTTTGGCGCGAGTTAACAGTTCTTCGGCATCTTCCAAACCCATATCTGCAAAAACATTACCACCACTTTCGATCAATTCAATTGGGTTTGTATCTTGGTTCATCATTTTTTTTCCTTTGACTGCTCAACTGCAATTTTGTAACGTTTTTTAATTAAGTCCACATCCTTCTGTGCGGTTTTAATGCCTTTGGGGGATTTTTTCTGAAAAGCATGAAGTACATAAATACAGTTGCCGATTTGTACTGCATAAACTGTTCTATAGGTATCAGAATTAAATCGCGTGACAATCTCAAAAACTCCACTCCCAACTCCCTTAAAAGGTTTGGCATTACCTGGCTTATCTCCAAGTTGTGCGTCATAAAGAGATGAACCGATATCACGTCGTACCTCTTCAGGAAAACTCTTAACCTGTTTCAAACTATCTCCCATCCAGACAACTGACTTGATTTTATTATTTTTGGACAACGAATTTCCTCGTTTTATAAGTAAATACCTATAAACTTGCTGGTTGATATTTTACTCGAAAAGAGCGATCGCGATAGGATTGAGATAAATTCTAGAACTCTTGCATAAGTACGACAAACTTCGGTTGAGTTTAGGGAAAAGGTTAAAGGAAGGAAAAATCAAGCTTTTCCCCTTCCCCTTTTCCCTTTCCCCCGACTTCTGCAAGAAGTCTTCTGTAGGAGCAAACAGATTTTATTTCCTACAACAGTTGCAGAGAAAGAGTATATCTGCTTAAAAAATAAAAACGATAAAATATAAGAAAAGCTATTCCTCTAGAAGCCTAATTTAAAATGACTCCCAATCCCCAGATAGTCAAATCAGTTGAACAACTGAATTATCGCGTTACTGTCGGCGATGTTGCAGCACAAGCGGGACTAGAACTAAATTTAGCACAGCAAGGATTACTCGCCTTAGCTGCTGATGCTGGTGGACATATGCAAGTAGCAGATTCAGGAGATGTTGTCTATTTATTCCCCAAAAATTTTCGTTCTATTCTGCGGGATAAATACTGGAGTCTGAGACTGCAACAATGGTGGAGCAAAGTTTGGAAAGTACTGTTTTACATAATTCGGATCTCTTTTGGAGTTGTTTTAATTGCTTCGATCCTTTTGATGTTAGTAGCGATCGCAGTTATTGTAATTTCAGTTAGTTCTAGCCGTGATGGGGACGATCGTGATCGAGGATATAATCGCGGAGGTGGTTTTATGTTCATCCCCCGCTTCTGGGTTGGCGATTTATTTTGGTTTTTTGACCCAGACTATAATACTCGTCGTCGCCAACGCAGACAAAAAACTTCTGGACAGAATGACATGAACTTTCTGGAAGCTATTTTCTCATTTCTTTTTGGGGATGGTAATCCTAATGAGAATTTAGCAGAAGAAAGATGGCAAAAGATCGGTACTGTCATTCGTAATAACAATGGTGCGGTAGTTGCCGAACAAATTGCGCCCTATCTAGATGAAATTGATGCTGACGAAGATTATATGTTGACAGTGTTAAGTCGTTTCAATGGTTATCCAGAAGTGTCCCCCCAAGGAGAAATTATTTATTATTTCCCTGAATTGCAGGTAATGGCGAAGGAAAGAAAAAACCAGTCAGTATCAGCTTATCTGAAAGAGAATTTATGGCGTTTTAGTCAAGCAAATAGCGGACAAATTATGTGGGCTATTGGTTTGGGCGCGCTAAATTTAATTCTAGCTTTAGTATTAGGTTCTCTTCTCCAAGATGGCGCGATTGCTGAACAATTAGGAGGAATCGTTGCTTTAGTTGCTTCTATTTACTGGTTACTGTTGGGTTATGGTACTGCTTTTTTAGTAACTCCTCTAATTCGCTATTTCTGGATTCAAGGACGTAATAGTAAAATAGAAAACCGCAATTCTCTTCGCCAAGCAAAAGCAGTTGCTCTTAATCAAGTAGATGAAGATTTACAACAAAAAATAGATTTCGCCCGTCAATTTGCTCAAACAAAAGTGATTAGCGATCGCGATGTTAGTTATACAACTGAAACAGATTTACTAGATCAGAATATCAAAAATATCGAGCAAGGCGATCGAGAATGGCAACAACGATTAGAATCTGGCTCTTAGATTTTAATAGCTTTTAGCTTTTAGCTCTTAGCTCTTAGCTCTTAGCTTCAAGATAATTTCCTTGACAGAGTAGATAAGGCAGTTGAATTATCGTCATAACCTATGTAGCTACTTCTATCGTTCGGGCTATAAATAAAGCGTAAGTGGATGTTCCAATTTTCTTATGTTACCCAATGGCGATCGTCAACCACAATCTCAGGATAATTCTTGGTTAAGTCTGGAGATATATGTTAAGGCTAATCAGCCTGAATTATTACAGGGATTGGATCATTGGCTAAAACTAAATTTGATTAGTGAAGCGCAAGTAAAAGCAATATGTCGCCAAAATTTAAGCTGTGCTTTACCTGACAGAAAACTAGTAGAAGCCACTCCAGGTATTCAGGAAAGTACACCGAAGATACCAGCCAACACTTTAGTCAGGGTTACACCTAAAACTAATCTTATTACTCAACTATGGCAAGGATTTTTAGATGAGTTAAGTATTCGCTGGTTACTATTTCTGGGTATATTTTTAGTGGTTGTTTCTTCTGGAGTTTTAGCTGCAAGTCAGTGGACCAATTTTCCTAGATTCGGACAATATTTTATTCTGTTAATTTATACTCTCAGCTTTTGGGGGGTTGGTTTTTGGTCAAGTAAACAAGATAACTTAAAGTTAACTTCTCAGACATTAAGATCGATCGCGACTTTACTTGTACCGATTAATTTTTGGGCAATTAGTCAATTTGGTTTGGGAAATAATTACCTAGAATGGATTACTATTGCGATCGCTTTTATTACTTTAACTGCTACTAGTTGGCTATCAACTAAACTGAGTAAGCATAATAAAGATGGATTTTTCCTGCTGCTTTTCTTGTTACTTAGTTATCTACATCTAGGTTGGTATTTGCCTCTGTTTCCAGCAATAGCAATATATGGCGGTATCATCGCAATTACTGTGATTCACTATAGATTTTTATTGCCTCAAAAAAAATATCTCACTGTTAATTTATTATTTTTATTATCTGCTTGGTCATTATTATTAGCTAGGGGTTTAATTAGTAGTATATATACTGAAGATTTCCTCCAATATAATTTAGCGATCGCGTTATTTGGTTGGCTGTTATCTACAATTTACTTAACTATAGAAAGAAAGCATAAGTTAGAAGAATATGAAACTCAGCAAGAGACAGAATTAAAGACTACAGTTCAGTTTTTGAGCCGAATTTGGCAATTTATGAGTATTCTGATCTTGGGCTTTACTTGGGTGCTGTCCGTTGTAGCAGGAATTTGGGATGCTGAAATATTCTTCTGGCAGACTGTAATAATAAGTTTCTTAGCTATTCATTTATTTAGTCAAAGACTAACTCTTTATTGGCGTAAACGAGATTTAACTTATATCTTTTTGCTTGGCTTACAAACTCTATATATTTCTAAAGAATTAATCCCTTCTAGTTTCCGTAGTGAAGCTTTAAATCTGGCAGTAACAGTCAGTAAAACTGAATATTTTCCTGAGTCTGTTTTTGGGGTGACTCTTTTTCCTTATGTAATCTTATTTGTTTTTGTCGCAACTTGGTTATATCGTCGTCAAAAACCAGAATTAGCTTTATATGCAGAAGGTTTAACTTTAATATTAGGTATATTTTTAACTAGTTTAAGTTTCTCTAATCCTACTTGGCGATCGCTTAATTTACTATTTTCTACTGTTACCCTTGGTTATGTTGCTTGGATTCGTAAGCCAATTAGAATCAATTTACTGTATTTTACTCATCTACTGGGTTTATTTACAATAACTAATGCAATTTATGCTATTTTCCCTGATTTGAGTCGAGCAGTTTGGGGTACTATTTTAGTCTTACTGACGGCTGGGAAATGGGGTGTTTACATTCTTCAAGCAAAACAACCTAGAATTAAATTTAATACCAATTGCTTATCCCTTTTCAAACAAAGCTGTTGGTATTTTGGTTTATTCTTAGGAGCAATTAGCTATACTTGTTTTCTTTCTCAAATTACAGTAACTACCACACCTGGTGCTTTTCGTTGGGGATTAATTTGGTTAGTTACCCCTGGAATGTTAACCCTGGTTGCTAAGTATACCCGTAAGATAGAAAAGCGTCGATTAGCAACTTTACTCAGTTGTTTTGCTTTAATTACGGCTCAATTATTAGTATTTGGACAACTCGAAACTAGATTTATTGGGTTAGCAGTAGCCATTGGGTTGATGTTAGTCAATGCCTATCATCTCCGTCGCACGGTAGTAACTGTAATTCATGTTGGTTTTGCGGTTAGTCTGATTCCTAGTGTGCTTTATGGTTTTGTTACTGACTGGAATTGGTTAGTAGTTGGTGCAGTAAGTATTCTTGGTTTATATAAATTTCGCCAATATCTACAACAAAATCTAGAGACACCTAAATTGTCCTATTTTTCTCAACGGAATAACTATGGAATTTTGGGAGTGGGAGCAGAGCCAAAAAACTTAAGATTAATTGACAAATATAGCAAATCTGCGGATTATTGGGCGATCGCAGTTATTACTTTAGAAATAATTTTCTTGAGCCTTATTTATGTTGATATTTCTGGATTTAATGGCTATTTTCAGTATCTACTAACAACAATTTTAATTATCTGGGCAATTTTTGGGCGTTATCGACAACAGCCCAACAACCTAATTTTATATACTTTCGTTTGGCTTATTGAGTTGTTAGTAGCAGGATTAATTACGCTCACTGGGGGTAATAGTTTAACCTTAGCCATTGCCAATATTATTTTAGGCTTATTATCTCTAGGATTAATCTCTTGGTTAACAACAAACTCTTTAACTTGGGGAAGACTAAACTTGACTTATATTCCTCTAGTTTATGTAGTTTTAGGTATGATTCCGCGACTGTCATACTTTAATGCCTACACAGGATTATTAACTTTAGGAGCAGCTATTATCCTCATTAATACTAATTTAGCTGAATCTAATGCCAATCGAGTAACTAAATATATTGCCTTTGCCGGAATATCTCTGGGTATTTATGAATTAGTTATTTATCAGATGCAACTTTCCTCAGGAGGTAATATTGCCGATGGTTTAACTATTTTAGCCTTAGTCGCTGCTGCGATCGCTTTTTCCTATCGTCTGGGTGCATGGTGGTATCAGCAAAAGCATCAAACAACTATTTTTAGTATTAGTCTCGATCGATTTATTTTAATTGCTCATATCCACTGGGCAATAAGTAGTATTCTCAAAATTATTGCTGCCAGTATCGCGATCGAAAGTGTTACCCCTCGTTTAACTCCTATTAGTATTGCTACTAGCTTTTGTCTTGGTGCTTATGCACTAATTCAAGGTAGAGAGAGTGAATCAGAAGATACAACAACTAATCAAGCGAATGACTGGTGGGTATATGTAGGGATAGTAGAAATAGCTGCTACTTTAGTTTACAGTCGCCTAATTATTAACAAACTTAGTTTATTCGATCCCTGGCGAGTTATTTTCACTTGTGCCATTGCTCTAGTTATCTATCAAATACCCTGGCAAAATTTTGGTTGGCGAGTAACTCCCTGGCAACACACTGCTTTAACTATTCCTGCGCTAATGGCTTTAGTAACAGCAGAAGATATTTCCTACATTAGTTTATTATGCACGGCAATTTTTTATCTGCGTATTGCCTATTATCAAAAAAACTTGCGTTGGAGTTATGTCAGTTTAGGATTTATTAACTGGGGAATTATTCGCCTAGTTTGGCAATATGATCGGGAATTTATCTGGATAGCAGCAATTATTAGCTTATCAGTTTTGTATATTGCTCAATTCGATCGCTATTTCCAGTCTCATCGTCAACAACGCCATTATCTCCGTCTTGTGGGTACTGGTATTCTCTGTGGAACCGCACTTTTCTATCAAGGCATCGGCATTATTCCTAGCGTAGTCGGTTTTGGTCTAATTTTTATGGGTTTAGGTCTAAAAATCCGCGCTTTCTTATTTGCAGGAACAATCACACTTATTTTGACTGTTGTTTATCAACTAATAGTTTTAGTATTAACTTATTCTTTCTTGAAATGGATTGTTGGTTTAGTAGCAGGAATTTGCTCGATTGTCATAGCTGCTGGCTTTGAAAAGCAAAGGGAAAACTTTAATAACCGATTACAAAGTTATACTGAACACCTGCAAGAGTGGCAATAACCAGGGATTTGTCCTTGAGGTAGAAGGCAGCAGGGAAAAAACTCCTCTTTTGATTGGCAAGGTTTTTGATATTTTCCTCGAACTTTAATCAAACTTCAGTTTTCCACATTCGTCGATCGAATCTAAAACTTGTCGGCGATTCTAATGCTATTTTTAACTCTGAAGGAAATTACCACATAGAGTAATCTCAGGATTAGAGTCAAAACTCCCACAGTATATATAACCCAAGTAAAAACTCAATTGAAATATAAATAAAACTTATTTACCGTTCCTTCGTTAGAACTATAGTACTAGCCAATGCCTATTGAAAATTATACCATTTCTCAACAGCGTGGTTCTATAAGCTTGGGAAACCCAAGCATAGCCCACGCTCAAAAGTAATCGGAGAGATCAAAAACTAATTGAAAGCAAGTAAAAAGCTCAAAACTACTATCCTCCCTACACCCTAACCCCTAACACCTAACACCTACCATCACCGAAGTCTCTAGTTATTTACGATAACTGGTATTAAATTCTTAGGTGGCGATCGATTCTGAAAAAAACTTGTTTGAATACTGATAAATTAAGAACTATGAAAAGTTTATTGCAACTTATAGTTATCAGTACTGTAATGCTTTGCAAGTCCATAGTCTCTTTTTTGTCCTGTACAGAGATTGAGCTTGAGTTTCAGAGAGATTTTCGAGATTCCTAGTTGACAAGTATTTGGAGAAGAACATGTTAGAGAACGAAACAACTCTTACAGAGTTAGAAGAATTGAAGCCTAATAACGTACTTGAATCAGAGCTGACCGTAAAAGTAGACTATGTTGGGACAATGCCATTTGTGCCAGGTCCTGGCTTGGTTTTAGGATTCTTGCAGCCGAACCTGGGTTCGCCAGTCACAATAGACAACAAGCTCTACCTAATCGACCAGAATGATGCAATTTATCGACTGGACGGAAATGAGAATAATCCCCAAATACAGCAGATTTTTAATGTAAGCGAAGCACCAAATGGCTTGACCCTTGATAATCGTGAATCTATCCTCAACATTACTTCGGGGAATGAGCCTAACTCTATTTACTTAATGCTTACTTCGGGAACAGAACCCACCACAGACATCCCAATATACCGCATGCCTGACCCATTACCAGGAGTAGTCGGGATAGAAGGAGAAGAGATTGCCGATTTATACAGAATAGAATCACTTCCCGAATCTATTAGCTTTTTAACTCCTCCTGAGACAAGATACCAGGTACTTTATGAGTATGAGCTTGCAGGAGATAGCCTAATAGAGCCACGAGCGATCGCAGCCTTCGAGACGCAGTCGGGGGGACCCAACCACAGTGGAGGCGGAATGGTAACTTTGCCCGACGGACGAATTCTTTTCGCAACAGGAGATGCATTAACCTTGGGAGCGGATGGTCGTACTGCGCCACAAGACCCTAATGAACATGTTGGCAAGCTTTTAATCGTAGACCCCGAGGACGGCTCTTTTGAAGTTGCAGCCCAGGGAGTGCGAAATATCCAGCATATTGAATTAGTACAAAGTGACGCTCTCGATAATTTGTTAGTCGGCTTTGCCGATATAGGTGGTGTGACTGCCGAAGAGATTAATTATATAGATTTAGAAGATTTACTCGACACTTCAGTAATTGAAAACTTTGGCTGGGGACGTAATTCAGATGGCTTTGCACGTGAAGGGACATTCTACATCGGGCCTGGTATCCCATTAATTCTTGACACAGAGCCTCCTGTTAATGGGCTTGCTCCTTCGCCAGAATTAGGTTTTATTCAACCTCAAGCTCAATACGGACGAAACGATCCAAACGGTGGAGTTGCAGTTTCAGGTCCAGTGACATCTCCAAAATCTTTCGATTCAATTACTGGACTCTTTAGCGACCTTTCAAGTGGAATTGTCTATGCTACTACTGACCCACTTACCGACACAGACGTTGATGTTTTCAAAGTCAACCTAATTGACGAGAACGACTCTCCAATAGATTCACTTCAAGATCTTGTAGGAGGTCGAGCAGATCCACGCTTCTTCCAATTCCCTGATGGTACTGCTGGTGTACTTTTAGAGACTACTGGTGACTTCTATAGGCTAACTGAAGAAGTATCGATCGATAATTCAAATCCTGAAATTATCGATTTTACTAGCTTTACAGTTGAAATCATTACAGCTTCTAATGCTGGTTTTGAAAATATAGGTGGTTTCTATCAAGCGATCGATCGCGAAGGGACGGTAATAGATCCTCTCACAGGGAATCAAGTTTCTGTAGGCGATGAAGGCTATGAAGCTGCTGCTTTAGCTAATAGCGTCGTGCAATTAGGTGAAGATACTTCGATCACTCTAGAACTAGATGGCGGTTTTGTCTATGTTCCATATTTATTAGCTAATGGAGAGCAATTTTTTACTGCTTATGCTGAAGCTAATGCTGACGGTTTAAATCACGTACAATCCGTGGGAGAGAATTCTTTTGGTTTTGAAGATCTATTAGGTGGTGGGGACAATGATTTTGATGACTATGTAATTAGCTTTAACATTATCTAACAATAAGCTTAACTGACGTTACGCAGTTTTAAGTAAATGTAATTGAAACTGGGTACTTTCAGAAATTCCCAAGATGTGACGTACCGCAGCGCGATCGATTTGGTAACTCTCGAATATCTGTTTAACTGTTTCATAGGATAAACGATCTGATTTAGACAATGCTTGTGTCATAAATTTCCATCTCTACTATCAACTGACATTATTTTACTATCAAATGAAATATAGCTACTTAAAATGTTGGTGATCGCTCAAAGCAAAACAATTTGTATACATTTGGCAAGATCTCTGTAAACTAAAAAAAATTGGTTAAAAAAATTTATTAATTAATTATGCCTAATCGCCTTGCTCAGGCTCAGAGTCTTTATCTACGTAAACATCAAAACAATCCGATTGATTGGTGGTTTTGGAGCGAAGAAGCTTTAGAAAAAGCAAAAACAGAGAATAAGCCGATTTTTCTCTCTATAGGTTATTCTAGCTGCCACTGGTGTACAGTGATGGAAGGAGAAGCTTTTGCTGATAATGCGATCGCTGAGTTTATGAATACTAATTTTCTCCCCATTAAAGTCGATCGAGAAGAAAGACCAGACCTAGATAGTATTTATATGCAAGCATTACAGATGATGACTGGGCAAGGAGGTTGGCCTCTTAATGTTTTTCTGACTCCAGATGAATTAATTCCTTTTTATGGCGGAACTTATTTTCCTATTCAACCCCGCTACGGTCGTCCTGGTTTCTTACAAATATTAGAAGCAGTACGTAGATTTTATGATGTAGAAAAAGAAAAGCTCCAAACTTTCACTGAGGAAATTGTCAGTAATCTTCAACAGTCAACTATTTTACCGACAGTATCAACAGATTCTCTCACAGAAGAACTATTACATCGAGGGATAGAAATCAACACTGCCGTAATCAGCCCTAGAGATGCGTCAAGTCCTAGTTTTCCCATGATTCCCTATGTTTCCCTTACCCTCCAAGGAACAAGATTCGAGCGCGAATCTCGTTATGATGGTTCTACTTTAGCTCGTCAGCGAGGAGAAGATTTGGTTACAGGAGGAATCTTCGATCATGTGGGGGGAGCTTTTCATCGTTATACTGTGGACTCTACGTGGACTGTACCTCACTTTGAAAAAATGCTCTATGATAATGGTCAGATTTTAGAGTATCTGGCTTGTTTGTGGAGTAGTGGTGTACAAAAACCAGCTATTAAAAGAGCAGTAGCCAAAACCGTAAGTTGGCTGAAGCGAGAAATGACTGCCCCAGAAGGCTATTTTTATGCTGCTCAAGATGCAGATAATTTTACTCATTCTACAGCAGAAGAGCCAGAAGAAGGAGCTTTTTATGTTTGGGAATATACAGAATTAGAAGAATTATTAACGGCAGAAGAATTAGCCCAACTGCAAGCTGAATTTACGATAACTTCTCCAGGCAATTTTGAAGGAACCAATGTTCTACAACGTTTGCATGGAGGGGAATTAGACGATAGTCTTGAGCAAATTTTGGTCAAACTATTTACGATACGTTATGGTCAAACTCCCTCAGAAATAGATACTTTTCCCCCAGCCAAAAATAATCAAGAAGCGAAAACAGGAAATTGGTCGGGTCGTATTCCTCCAGTTACTGATACTAAAATGATTGCTGCCTGGAATAGCTTAGTTATTTCTGGACTAGCTAGAGCTTACAGTGTATTCGGTGAAGAATCCTATTTAACCTTAGCTAAGAATGCAGCTAATTTTATTCTGCAAAATCAATGGGTAGATAGACGCTTTTATCGCTTAAATTATGATGGGCAAGCCACAGTACCTTCTCAGGCGGAAGATTATGCTTTATTTATCAAAGCCTTATTAGATTTGCAAGCTGCCTTACCGACAGAAAATCAATGGCTAGAAACAGCAGTACGCATTCAACAAGAATTTGATGATTTGTTGTGGAGTGTAGAAATGAGTGGATATTATAATAATGCTCTGGATACAGGTAAAGATTTATTAGTAAGAGAGAGGAATTATACTGATAATGCTATTCCTTCTGCTAATGGAGTAGCGATCGCGAATTTAGTGCGTTTAGCTTTGTTAACAGAAAATTTAGACTATCTCGACCACGCAGAACAAGCTCTACAAGCCTTTGCTAGTGTTCTCGATCGCTCTCCCCAAGCTTGCCCTAGTTTGTTTGCTGCCTTAGATTTATTTATTTATGGTACTTCAGTTAAAACCACAGAAGAATATTTAGTTTCCTTAATTCCTCAGTATCTACCCACTACAGTCTATCGTTTAGCTACGGATTTACCCGATTCCGCCATAGGCTTAGTTTGTCAAGGTGTATCTTGTTTTGAACCAGTCCAAAATGCAGAACAGTTGTTAGCACAGATTAAAGAGGTTAGTAGTTAGGTGTTAGGTTTTAGGTGATAGGTGTTAGGTGTTAGTTGCTTTGCCCCTCTACTTCCCCTGCTCCCCCTGCTACCTCCGCTCCCTCTGCTACCTCCGCTCCCCTGCTCCCCCTGCTACCTCCGCTCCCCTGCTTTCCCTGCTCTCCCGCTCCCTCTGCTACCTCCGCCCCCTCTGCTCCCTCTGCTCCCCCTGCTCCTCCTGCCCTCTGCCTTCAAGGGCGAAACCCGTTAAATTGACAAGTTGAGGGAAATTCTACCGTGGAAGCTTGTGCAACTAGTTTAACGTTGCCTTGTTTATCGACATGAAAACTATTTGCTTCTCTAATTTCTTGATAAGGTTGATACTGGAGAGGAACAGTAGATTCAGGAGTTTGGTTTTGTGTTTGTGGTAGCTCTATCTTACCCAAATCTACCATCACATCTTCTGTGGTGATTTCCTCCATGGGATTAAGAGGTAATCCTCCACGACCAACATAATTAAATTGATTGTTAATACTATCTTTGCCGAAGCTACAACCAGTATAAATTAAGTTTTCTACTACTAAAGGCGATCGCTCTGGTATTGTGGTATCAATTTTTGTGTCTACATCGAGGATATTGATATTGACTTCTCCGTCAATACCACGCTCGGAACTTGCGGTAATCTGCTCCTCAACTCCAGAAGCAACAAAAAGACCCTGGGTATTAATCTGAATATTGCCTCCCCTTCCCTCTTGTGCATTTGCACTAATCGCGCTCGGATCAAATAAAACTAGAGTATCTGTAGCAATATCTATGTTACCTCCATCTCCATTGCTTTCGGCAAGAGTAGAAATAGTGCCATTATCCCTTAATAAAATTGAGTTAGCTGTCAGATCGATTTCTCCTCCATTACCAGACTCAGTAGTAGCAAATAAACCACTTTCAACTACTCTTTCACCAATCACTGCGAGGGTATTTCTGTCAAAATCAGGAACAACACCAGTCCCAACTATTTCGATCGATTCTGTAGCATTAACAGTTATTGTTCCTGCTGTACCTCTACCAAAACTATTAGCTCGTATTTGTCCTCCATCTTGAATTAACAAATCCTCAGTATGTATAGTTATATCACCGCTATTACCCTCACTAATAGTACCTGTAACAATAAGAGAAACGTTAGAAACATTTATTCTATTTCCTTGAAGTAATATATTTCCACCCTTTCCGGTAATTGGAGAAGTTATACTGGAACCGTCTTCCCTCGCCACTTGAGTAAATATAAAGCTATCATCTATTTCAATTAAATCAGTAGCAATTAGATTAGTATTACTGCCGTCTACTTCCCCAGAAGTTAAATTATCGATTAAAGAATCAAGAATTTCAATTTCTTCACCTCGAATTTGAATACTTCCTCCGTTGCCAGAAATAATACGACTGCGATCGGATAATGTAACTTTACCAAAGTCATTTACACTGTCATAGTTCACAATCCAACCATTACCGTCAGGTTGCAGAGTAACAAACTCTCGCTCGGATACACTACCGATTTCTGTTCTAGCAGCCTCAGCTTCTAATCTGCTACTTTTCAGCGAGACTTCCCCACCAATTAGAGCTATAGTATTGTCAGGCTCAATTCTCAACTCAGGAAAAAACTCTTCATCAGGTCCCTCGTTAACAACGATTCCATTGCTGATAATTGCTCCTGGTGATTTACCGTACTGCAAGCCTACAGGTATATTAACTGTCAGTAAAGCTTCAGTTTCAGTATTGGCAGCACTAAACTCAATCCCATCCTGAAACCTAATTGCTTCTGCTGTAGTCGCAATAAAAGAGCCACCTATATCTAATTGAGCATTAGGACCAAAAATAATTCCTGCGGGATTTAATAAAAATAAACTGGCATTGCCATTAGCTCTAATCAGACCATTGATATCAGATATTGAGCCTCCTGTGACACGGCTAAAAATATTTGCTATGTCTACATCGTTGTTAAAGTGAACTGTAAAGTCAGCAGGGACAGAAAACTCAGAGAAACTATGAAAAAGGTTTTCTCCTGCTTCTTGCCCTCCCGTAATAACTAAATGATCGTCGCCAACTCGATCGACTTGACTATCTAAGGTCTGATCTCCAACCACTTGAGCTTGAGCAGGTCGCAAATAATATCCTAGATTCAAGCTCAATAAAAACGAGGTGAATATTGCTCGAAGCATACTAAAAGAAGAAGCTAACATCTTACCAATATTAATCTGGTAATGATATTAGCGTATAAAAATAAAGAATTTTCGAGTTTGTCTAACGAAGCCTAGTTTTAGACTTTCAAGCCCCTAACCTCTCTAAATCTCTTCTGAAAGGAGAGACTTCTGATGTCTACTCTACTAAATGTAAAAAAATAATTCTTTGGTCTTCCCTCCTCGTAGGAGGGATAGAGGGAGGTGAAGACTTTTAACTCTTCTGCCAACCCAAATTGGGATGACTTTTACTTATTTTCTTACCAAGTTAAGAGACACGGGAATAGGCAATGGGAAACAGGGAATCGCTTAAACTATTCCCTGCTTCCTTTAAATAGCTGATATTACTTTTTAGCTATCCTTTGATAACACTTACCTGCTCTTGACCAATTTCTCTCGAGCGAGAGACTTGAAGTAGTCTTTGTTAATCAAAATTTATTTACATACTAGCAGAGTACCAATCCAATAACATCTGGCATTAGTAGAGTTGCTAATTTGATGTTCCTGAGAGTACGATTCATTATTGGCACTGATTTTTACTTGTTTAGTAACTGCTTGAGCAGAAGTAACATTGATACTCAAAGTAGTTAATACCATTAGTGCTAAGGATAGATTTTTCATGATTATTTATTATTAACAGAATTGCATCCGTTAGATTTTAGCGTTCCACTCTCCTCATGACTCCTTAGTTAAGGATTTTATAAGGATATACTCCAAAACAGTTCAAATCTCTCAACCTATAGCAACTATCAGTGAATTATGAAAAAAATTGTAGTGCGAGTGTCTAGCTCACGGAAACTAGACGCTCGCACTAAAGGAGATATTTCTCCAATGCCAAAAAATAATTCCTTGGTCTTCCCTCCTAATAGGAGGGATAGAGGGAGGTGAAGACTTTTAACGCTTCTGTCAACCCAAATTGGGATGACTTTCACCTATTTTCCTCCCAAGTTAGGAGACAAGAAAACAAGCAATGGAAAATAGGGAATAGTTTACACTATTCCCTGCCCCCGTTAAATATCTGATACTAATTTTCAGATATCCTCTTATAAAACTGACTCGCTCCTATACCAATCTCTCTCG
>JASJDI010000149.1 GCA_030065155.1 Xenococcaceae cyanobacterium MO_188.B29 | reverse complement strand
TAATAGTTGCTCCCTTTCCAGACACACAGCGGGGTTCTGACCAGTTTTTCTTTCAATCTTCTTCTAAATCACCCTTGACACCTTGCTTTCAAGCTTAACTTGTTACCAATGCTCTGCATCCAATTCCAGCATCCTTTGAAATCTTAAACGAATCGTCTCTAAGTCAACGATTCCACCAAGAAAGCGACGAACTTCAGCGTCTGTATAAAGCTTCACAACGAGATCCCAATCAGCACTTTGCAGAGTAGATAGATCGCAGCGAGTTGTCTGAATCATGAAGTAAAAGATAAAAATCATCGAGTTTTATCTTTTAGATTTACATGAAAAGTTCGATCGAGCAAAAACGATATATTGGATAAATGGTATTCTGGCTCAGAATGTTGTTGGGTTAGAAGCGCTTGTAGCAACCTAATTTCTGCTAGGCGTTCTGATGATTTGTGAGATGCCAACAAGAACCAGTCCAGTCTTACAGAATAAGAAGTTTGAGCGCGTACTTTTGCCTCTGTCTCTGTAAAACCAATTTGAGTGAACAAGTTGTTTTGAGGAAGTTGAGGAAAGAATTTTTAGAAATACCAGACTTTCCAACTGTCTTACTAAGGCATATTATCCATGACTGGGATGACGCTAGAGCTTTAAAAATCCTAGAAAACTGCCGAAAAGCAATGAGAGATGATTCTAAAATCTTAGTTTTAGAAATTCTCATGGAAACCGAAGACGAACCACTCGTTGGTAGACTTCGCGATCTTATTATGCTTGTTGCTATGCCACAGGGAAAGGAGCGCACTAAAAAACAATACTCCTCTTTGTACAGACAAGCAGGATTAAAATTGACTTCATACGTAACTCTTCCTTCAACTATCAGCATTATCGAAGGAGTTCTTAATTAAGCCCTAACTCTAGCTTAAGAAAATAAACAAGAGTTATTAGAAAAACGGTTTAGTTATAGTGATGGTTATTATAAAAATCTTCCATCTCTCGTTCTTTGGCATATTTTAGTTCCCGAACGCATTCTTGACTAATACCAACAATAAACCCAATACTTGCCCCGATTAAACCGTAGTGCTTATAGGGTGAATCTTGCTGAAGTTGACTACTAGCTAATCTAATTGGTTTTACTTCTCCTCGGCTCATTTCTGCTGTAGCCAAGCCTAAAACTATACCGATCGAGGCTGTCACAAAACCAGAGAATATAATCAGTTTGATATTCATTTTGACGAGAATAGATAATAATAGCTATTCTTATTGTCCCAGAATAGTAATTCTTCAGATTGCCTAATCAACAATTCTTGATATCCATAATGACTAGCCAAATCAACTCAAAATGACCTAAGCTAGTAAATTGATTAACGTGGTAAACCTTGAATTTTTATAGTCAAAGATTTTTGCTTAAACAAGGAATATAACTAAATGTTTGACAAGAGAGCTAGCGGGATATTACTTCATCCCACTTCTTTGCCGAGTAGTTTTGGGATTGGAGATTTAGGAGAAAGTGCTTATGATTTTGTTGATTTTCTTGCTGCCAGTAGCCAACAAGTTTGGCAAATTCTACCAATAGGCCCTACTGGTTACGGAAATTCTCCTTACTTATCTTATTCTGCTCTTGCAGGAAATCCCTTACTTATTAGTCCAGAAAAACTCAAGGAAGACAATTTACTAACTGAAGAAGACTTTAACTCTCTACCAGATTATCCGCTCGATCGAGTAGATTATGATTTGGTTATAGCAACCAAAATTCCTCTTCTCGCTAAAGCAAGCGATCGTTTTAAACAACAAGGAACATCAGAACAACTAAAGGAATTTCAGCAATTTTGCGATCGTCATAATGAATGGTTAGATGACTATGCCCTTTTCATGGCAGTCAAAGAAGCCAATAATGGAGCTAGCTGGAATACTTGGGATGCAGAGATTGCCAAGCGAGAACCCGAAGCTATGGTAGAATGGGCGACTCGCCTCCAAGATGCTATTTTTTACCACAAGTTCCTTCAGTATCAATTTTTCTCTCAATGGACAAAATTAAAACAATATGCCAATAGCCAAGGGGTTGAAATCTTTGGCGATATTCCCATCTATGTTGCTCACGATAGTGTAGATGTTTGGGCGCACCCAGAAATTTTCTGTCTCGATCCCAAAACAGGAGAACCAGCTTTAATGGCTGGCGTACCACCAGACTATTTTAGTGCAACAGGGCAATTGTGGGGCAATCCTGTCTATAACTGGAAAAAACTGGAAGAAACCAACTTTCATTGGTGGATCGGGAGAATAGAAGGGATGCTCGAATATGTAGATATTATGCGTATCGATCATTTTCGGGGTTTTCAGGCATATTGGGCTGTCCCGGAAGGAGAAGAAACCGCAATGAATGGTAAATGGTTAGAAGCACCAGGAGAAGCTTTCTTTCAATTACTCCAAGAGGACTTAGGAGAATTACCGATAGTAGCTGAAGATTTAGGTGTAATTACTCCTGAAGTAGAAGCCTTAAGGGATAAATTTGACTTTCCTGGCATGAAAATTCTGCATTTTGCCTTTGATTCGGATCGAGTCAATCCTTTTTTACCCTATAACTATGTTAATCGCAATTGTGTCGTCTACACCGGTACTCACGATAACAATACTACTGTTGGTTGGTTTTACGATCGATCCCTAGAAGAACAAGCGAGAGTCGTTGATTATTTAGGCTGTGTTTCTCCTAAAGGAATTCATTGGAGTCTAATTAATCTTGCTTTAAGTTCTGTAGCCAATACGGCTATTTTCCCGTTACAAGACATCTTCGGCTTAGGTACTGAAGGGAAAATGAATACTCCTTCTCAAGCAGAGGGTAATTGGGAATGGCGTTACCATCCAGACACATTAAACGATCGTGGCTTAAGAGAACATTTAAAGTATGTTACCTATCTTTATGGTCGCGCCCCTAATAAGTAAGTAGGTCTAATTAAGTAGGTACTACACATTTGGTTATGGTCAAAAAAAACTATAAACCGATAGCATTAATAATAGCCATCACTATTAGTTTGATTTTGATGGCAAAGAACACTTTCAACCGAGAAGCTCAAGCAAATTCTATGGTATTTAATCAAACACAAGTAGAAGAAAAACTGCAAACTTTACCAGATTGGAAAACTGATGGTGAGACTATCAGCCGTACATTTAAATTCAAAGACTTTCTTGGTTCGATCGACTTTGTTAATAAGCTAGTTGAACCCGCAGAGAAAGCAGGACATCATCCCGATATTACTATTTCCTACAACAAAGTAACGATCGACTTAACTACCCATGATGCAGGAGGCATTACCCAAAAAGACTTCGATTTAGCTGAAACTATCTCTCAGTTAGCCCAACCCTAAGTTTTTTACTCCCTACTTCCTAAGCCCTTCTTCTCGCCCTGCGGGGAACAATTTGGGCTATATCAACATTAGCGATCGCTTTTTTGAGAGGCATAGCTCGAAAACAACCATTTTGAGTGTTCATTTGATACACTTTTCCTTGGGTAACATCCAATGCCGTTAACCAACCACTATTATGATGATAAGCTCCCGTTTCAATTCCTAACCAACCAGGACCAGCAGCGATTTGTCCTGGGTGAATTCCTGGGAAAGTAAAGGTAATAGTATGACCTGTAATGATCAGCTTATCTTTAAAATATGGTTCACTCATACGGTGAAACTCATCTCTAATCCAACAAAATTGTTCTGATGTTTGTTTTTCGAGAGGTAACTTAGGATTAACACCAGCATGAACTAACCAAATATCCCCCAAGTCTAGATAAATTGGTAAACTTTTCATCCAATCAATATGTTCTTGAGGTATCTTGTTGTTATAGCTAGCAACAGTAGCATGACCACCACTATAAAGCCACCCTTGATACAGGTCTACCGATACCTGTCCATCACCAATAACCTCTAAAAGCATTTCCTCATGATTCCCACGGAGACATTGGAAATTGCTTCTCATGATAAAGCTTACTACTTCAGCACTCTTAGGACCTCGATCGATCAAATCTCCTAAAAAATAAACTTGGTCTTGACCTTGAGGTGAAACTGCATCTAATAGAGCCATTAAAGCATCATAGTGACCATGCACGTCACCAATAATAATTCGACGATGGGTCATAATTAATTGTTTTTAGCTTCCTCTACCAAGATTTACTTCTAAATTAAATTAGTCGTTTTCAGACGGCTTTAAGACTAATATAGTTAATTTATTATTAGTGTTCCCTATTTTTGTCTAAATATCAGGATTATCTTGATACAAATTTTTGTTAATCAGATTACATGATAATCTAAAAAATCTTTAAATAAGTAAAGCGAAAAATTACTTGAGGGATAATTGTAATGTCTTTGTCAATAACAACCAAGATTAATATTTTGCAACAGCCTACTAGTATGGCTTGGGTTGAGCAAGCGATCTCGAACTTGGATACCATTTTGCTAGATCATTCTCATTGCGAACGCAAAGCAGCAGGAGTAGCTATTAATCTGATGTTTCGTTATCCTTCTTATCAGAAGTTAGTTCGTCAGCTAACAGCGATCGCTAAAGAAGAATTAGAGCATTTTGAACAAGTTAATCAATGGCTAGAAAAACGCAATATTCCTCTAGCTCCTCTAAATTCACCTCCCTATGGTGCAAAATTAAAGGCACAAATTCGCCATCAAGAACCAGAGAGATTGTTAGATTCTCTGTTAGTGTCTGCTTTAATTGAAGCTCGTTCTCACGAAAGGTTAGGTTTGCTCGGACAACATTGTCCTGAGCCAGAATTAGCTAAATTTTATCGTGGATTAATGGCATCTGAAGCTCGTCATTATGGGATGTACTGGCTTCTAGCGAATGAGTATTGTGATAAAGAAATAGTAGATCAAAGGTTATCTGAAATAGCTAAGGTAGAAAGCGAAATTTTAGCAACTTTGTATCCCCAGGCAAGAATACATAGTTAGGGAAGGTGGTTCGGGAAATGCCCCTACCATTCAACCAGGTTCATTTGAGTGCGCGTATGGAGGGATTGGCTGCTAACCATGCCATTAAGATCAGAATGATACAGCTTGTAAGGCTAAAAAGAATTGTCAGATTTAAATCTACTAATAAGCCTGCTAAAGCATAGGAAAAAGGCGCAATACCAAACGAAGAAAGCATTCTCAAACTCATTACTCTGCCGAGTATTTCAGGTGGGGTTCGCTTTTGAATCCAAGTTATTTCTGTCACAATAAAAAAGCCAGTACAGAATCCTAAGACGACGATTGTTAGACTAGCTAGGACTACATTGGGGACAAAACCAAGAAACATTAAACTCGCGCCTTGTATTGTTCCAATAATTAACATTAATATTCCAATTCGGGGAATATTGCGGAGTAATGATGGTGCTAATGCTCCTAATAAGCCACCTCCGCCCCAAGCAGAATTCATGACTCCCAAAGCCACTGCACCCCCAGGAAAGCGGTTGTGAGCTAGTGATGTGACACCAATTTGCAACGGACCTATAAAAGTTAAATTGTATACCATAACTACTAGTAACACGGTTCTCAGTGCTAAGTTGTGCCATCCATAATTAATTCCCTCACGAATACCAGCCATTAAATTCTCAATTTTGCTGCTTGAGTTGAGATTTTTTTGAGTTGAGCTTTCGACAGCTTGTAGAGGTTCTATATTCGGTTCGAGGGAGCCTTTGACAAAGAACAAAACGATCGTGGTAAAGATAAAAGTTGCTGCATCAATGGCAAACGCGCTCTCAATATTAACAGTAGCGATGAGCAAACCCCCAATAACTGGACCGAGAGTTAAGATTAGCTGATTCGTTCCTTGAATTAAGGTGTTACTTGCTACTAATAACTCTTTTTTAACTAAACTCGGTACGATCGCTTTTGAAGCTGGAATGAAAAAGCCCTCTAAAATGCCAAAGCAGACTGAAAATAGATAAAGATGCCATACTTGTATAGCTTGGATTGCAACAATTGTTGTTAGTAAAATAGTAACTAAGGCACGTAAAGCATTAGAAGTTATCATTACTATGCGGGGGAAAGAGCGATCGCTTACAACACCCCCCAATAACAATAAAGCAGCACGGGGAATTGCTGCTGCCATTAAGACTGTTCCTAAGCTAACTCCAGAATCGGTTAACTGTATGGTCAACCAAGGTAATGCTACTAAATAAAATTGGTTGCCTAAAAGGGAAATATTTTCACCAATAAATAAAAGTAGAAAGCTACGAACAGTTAGCGGTTGCCAAAAAGGGACTTGGTTATTAGGGTTCGATCTTGCCATAAAAAGGTGTTGCTTATTAGACCTGTTACAAAAACAAATTTAAAATCATTTCTCATATCTATTGCCTATTGCCTAAACTTGACCAGGGTTTATAAGACTTATGCAAGAGATGCCATGAACTAGTGTTCACAACCCAGGAATGAAAATAGAGTGATCGACGAATTTAGGTTGTTTCAGCTTCTATTTTCAAGACAGGTCTATTAATTCACTTTGCGTTGATAGCCTTGCCAGTATTTTTCTCGAAGTTTGCCTTTTTGTACTTTTCCACTTGGTGTTCTGGGTAAGGATTGAACAAACTCCACACTTCGGGGTAATTTAAAGTCGGCAAGTTTACCCCGCACAAAGTTAATAATATTGAGTGCTTTCGCCTCCATTCCTGCTTTTAAAACTACGATCGCTTTAATCGATTCTCCAAAATCTTCATCGGGAACGCCAATAACTCCCACTTCTGCAATAGCAGGATGTTCGGATAAAATATTTTCAATCTCTGCGGGATAGACATTTTCGCCAGCGTAGCAGATCATATCTTTAAGGCGATCGCAGATATAGATGTAGTCTTCATTATCACAATAGCCGGCATCTCCTGTATGAATCCAGCCATCTCTTAAAGTTTTAGCTGTTGCTTCGGGTAATTTCCAATAGCCAATCATGTTAGCGGGAGACTTAAGCCAAATTTCCCCAATTTGAGAGGGAGGAAGTTCTTTCCCTTCACCATCAACAATGGCGACGGATACCCCAGGAAAAGGCTTACCCGCAGATTTCAATAAATTAGTATTGCTAGAAGTATGTGCTTCTGCTGGTAGGCATACGGCACAATTTCCCGTTTCAGTCATGCCATAAATTTGCACAAAATCGCAAGAGAAGGTTTTCATTGCTTCTTTCAATAACGATTCGGCGATGGGGGAACCACCATAAAGAAGATATTCTAGAGATGAAAAATCGGTTTCTGGGCATTGAGGTTCACAGAGTACAACTTGAATCATAGCAGGCACCATCGCTGCTTTAGTTATGCGATATTTTTCAATGACTTCAAGCACTTCAATCGGATTAAAAGCTGGGAGTAAAATATTTTCTGCGGCCGCTACAAAACCTCGAATCGCCCACCATAATCCCCCAATATGAAAGAAAGGAACAACGAGCAAACTTTTGTCTGTTTGTTGCCAATTCAGCCAATTTTGCCCTTGTCGAGTCCATTCTTTAGCAACAGCAAAAAAACTATAATGTCCTAGTTGAAAGCCTTTAGGTCTTCCTGTTGTCCCGCTAGTATAAAGTTGCACGGCAACATCATTGGGCTCGACCACAATTGCAGGACTAACATCGCTATATTGCTCATACCAGTTACTATAATTGAGCCAATTTTCTGCGGTTTTTTCTAAAGTAATCAAAGTTTTAATATTGGTAAGCTCACTTTCGATCGATTTAACTAGATCGTGAAACTCTGAGCCGACAAAAAGAAGTTCTACCTCGGCATCGTTGAGGATATAACTCACTTCTGAAGCAGCTAAACGCCAATTAATTGGTACTAAAACCGCCTTGATTTTAGCGCAGGCAAATAGAATCTCATAGCTTTTTGGGGAGTCTTTGGCTAAAATAGCGACTCGCGATCGCTCTTTAATTCCTCGTGCTAGTAATGCATTGGCAAGGCGATCGCTATTGCGATCTAATTTTTGATAGGTGATAATTTCATTTCTAAATATCAAGGCTTTAGCATTGGGAAATTTCCGAGCTTGTATGCGGGACAAATCGGCTAGAGTATCAAATTCTGTCATTAATTTACTTCCGAGCATATTTATGGTTATTCAAAAATCACTCAAATGAATTTAATTAGTTTTCCTAGTTGGTTTTATTTCCCAGACGATTGCACTGCTTCTAAGCTGGCTTGTAAATCTTGTGCCAGCATTTCCACATAGGTTGGGCTAAAAATGCTGAAGTGATTACCTGGTAAAGCTTTTGTATAGCTGCCACCTGTGGTGTATTCTTCCCAGTCAGTATGAGCTATGTTTAATCCCAGTCTGTCTAAAGCCCACCAGATATGAAGTTTGGTCTGAGTTTTCGGGGGGTGGTGATTGCTAAGTAGCTTTTTGTGTATCTCTGTTAAAGCTAATTGTTTTTGCAAGATCTCGTCAGAAATATTATGGGGGAGAATATTTCTTTTCTGTCCCCAAGCCAATACTTTTTTTAGGCGATCGCCCGAAGATAAATTAACCAGTGAATTTCGTAGTACTTGCTGTTCACTCTCATCAAAATTCATCAAAGCTTCCATGAAATCACTGCCTAATAGGGGTAAAAATTCTAAATATGGTTCTCCTTCCTTTAAAGTAGGAAAATTTTCTGCAATTAAAAAGGCATCGACAAGTCCCACAAAAGCGACTTTTTGCTGCTGTTTTTCTAGTTGTTTGGCAATGCTGAGAGCAATAACTCCCCCCATAGACCAACCCATGAGATAGTAAGGTCCTTCTGCTCGTTCTTGACTAATAGCTTTGGTGTATTCCGTTGCTATTTCTTCGATACTACTATGCTCTTGAGTGGGGTTATCAAGAGCGCGAGATTGCAGTCCATATATCGGGCGATCGCTTCCCATACAGTTTGCTATATTCTTGTATGCTATTATCTGTCCTCCTGCTGGATGGATGCAGAATAAGGGAGGCTGAGTCCCTTCAATCTGAATCGGCACGAGACAGTTAGAAATAATTTTGGGCAAGGGTAAAAAGGAATCGCCAATTCTGTGAGAGTTCCCCTGGCGTAACTTCCACAGCGTCTTGTCCAATGCTTCTACGGTGGGAGCTTCTAACAAGGGACGGAGAGGAAAATCCAGATTAAAGGTTTGCCGAAGTCGGGAAATTACCTGAGTAGCCAGTAGGGAATGTCCTCCCAACTCAAAGAAATTATCGTAAATACCGATCTGTTGTAGTCCCAGCACTGAAGCCATAATCTCAGCGATCGCAACTTCAGTTGGAGTACGGGGTGCAACAAATGTTTCCTTGTGGTCTTTGGCTAAATTCGGTACGGGTAAGGCGTGACGATCGATCTTTCCGTTGGGAGTCAAAGGAAAAGCTTCCAGCAATACGAAAACGGAAGGGAGCATATAGTCAGGCAATTTTGGTTGGAGAAAATCCTTAAGTGTGCGAGCATTAAGAGTCTGAGATTCAGTCACAATATACGCTACTAAGTACTTATTACCCGCTCTCTCCTCTCTGGCGATAACCACTGCTTCTTTAACTTGGGACTGACTCAGTAAAACTGCTTCTATTTCCCCTACTTCAATACGAAAGCCACGCACTTTTACTTGATTGTCAATTCGAGCCAAAAATTCAATATTTCCATCGGGTAAATAACGAGCTATATCCCCTGTTTTATAAAGCTTTTGCTCAGGAGCAAAGGGATTGCTAATAAATTTCTGTTCCGTCAAATCTGGGCGGTTGAGGTATCCTCTGGATAAACCTAAGCCCCCAAGGTGAAGTTCTCCAGGTGCTCCGATTGCTACGGGTTGAAGTTGGTTATCTAGAATGTAAATTTGCGTATTGCCAAAGGGTCTGCCAATAGGAATTGCCCCCTCACTAGATAACTCTAACGTTGTGCTTTCAAAATAAGTGCTGTCGATCGTCGCTTCAGTTACCCCATAGGAATTAATTAAGCGCGTTTTTTCCCCACAGACACGCCGAAACTGTTCAAATTCCCTGACATACAAAATATCTGAACCAACAACGAGCAACTTTATGAAGTGGAGATTTTGCTGCTCCCTCTCCAAATACTGCACTAAGTTCTTTAAAACAGCAGGAACAAATTCAGCACTATCAATCTCCTCATCGCACATCAGTTGATACAGTTGCTCTGGTTCCAACAGCAAATCCCGAGGACATAACACTAACTTTGCTCCCGAACATAAAGCACGAACCCAATCCCCACTAAAGACATCGAAGGAGAAACTCGCCATCTGCAAGTGACTTTTAAGAGTTCTCAGGTTGTATGAATTTTCCCACCCCTGATAAGCATTAACGAGATTGCGATGAAGAACTTGTACTCCCTTCGGTTGTCCCGTCGAACCAGATGTATAAACTATGTAGGCTAAATTATCTGGTGTGGTTTGAACTGCCAAATTTGTCTCACTGTGAAGAGCGATCGCTTCTCGCTCCCGATCTAACAAGACGATCGCTGCTTTTTGTTTGGGTAATTCTTCAACTAGCTTTGACTGAGTTAACAAAACCGATACTTGAGCATCTGAAAGGATGAAGCTTAAGCGTTCTTGAGGATAAGCGGGGTCTAGAGGTAAATAGACCCCACCTGCTTTTAGTACGCCCAACAGACTAACAATCATCTCTAAAGAGCGATCGAGGCAAATTCCCACTAATACTTCAGGTTTGACTCCTAGATCCTGCAAATAGCGAGCAAGCTGATTTGCACGATGATTTAACTCCCTGTAGGTTAAAGTAGACCCCTCAAACAACACTGCTACTGCATTGGGCGTTCGTTCTACCTGTGCTTCAAACAATTGATGGATACAACAAGAAAAGTCAAAATCTTGGGGGTTTTCATTCCAAGCTTCTAGCTGCTGTTTTTCTGCCTGCCCCAACATGGGCAATAGACCGATCGCCTGGTTGCTATTGGTAACAATCGCCGCCAATAAATTTTTAAAATGCTCTGCCATGCGCCTAATGGTGGCTGCATCGAATAAATCTGCGTCGTACCTGAAAATGCCATAAATTGATTCATTCGTCTCTACTATATCGAGACCGAGATTATACTGTCCTTCATCGTACTGTCCTTCCTGTTGGGGAATGACAAAGGGCTCTAAAGATAGCCTTCCCCAATCTTCGCGCCTTTTAGCTTTAGTAGACATAGATAATTCATAATCTGCTCCCATATCTGATAACTTCAGCAGATTAAAAACCACTTGAAAAAGCCCTGCAAGAGTAGCATCCTTATTAAGCTGCAAGCTTTCAATTAGCAATGCAGAAGGATAATCTTGATGAGTAAGTGCCTCTAATACTGTTTGGCGTACTTGGGATAAAAGCTCGGAAAAAGTAAGCTCACTGGTAATTTTAACGCGGAGGGCAATCATGTTAATAAAAAAGCCGATAGTCCCCGCCAATTCAGACTGATTTCTGCCTTCAGAAGGAGAACCTACAATGATATCTTCCTGTCCTGTATAGCGATGCAGCAGTACTTGAAAGGCAGCCAGAAGAATCATATAAAGCGTTGCGCCTTCAGTCTTAACCATCGCTTTTAGCTGCTCGGTCAACTGGCCATCGAGTTCAAAATCGTAATACCCTCTTTGATATTTGTCTACAGGCGATCGCCAACGATCGACGGGCAACTTGAGGACGGGCAACTCACCGCTTAATTTTTGATGCCAATAATTTCTATGGGTTTCCCCAATAGGGCTTTCTAGCATCTCTTTTTGCCATTGCACAAAGCGACTATATTGTCTTTTAATAGGGGGTAAAGATACAGCTTGTCCCGTACTTTCTGACTGATAAAGCAAGCGCAGCTCATCGAGCAGGATTCCAAAGGAGAAGCCATCAATAACAATATGGTGTATGCCCAATAATAAAAACTGGTCTTTTTCTGAACGAGTAAACAGATTCACCCTCAATAAAGGACCTCTTTCTAAATCAAAAGGTTCTCGGTGAGCAGCGATCGCATTTTTTCTTAGTTCATCCCAATTCCAACTTGAAGCATCAATTTGTTTAATCTCTACTTCCCAATCTTGGCAAACTTCTTGAAAAGGTTCGCCACCTTGTTGCTTAAATACAGTTCGTAGAGTTAAATGACGAGTAACTAACTTTTGAATAGCTCTTTGTAATGCTGGAATACTTAAAAAGGAGCAGATACGTGCAGTAAAAGCAAGGTTGTAAGCTGCACTTTCTGGTGCTAATTTATAGAGAAACCACAGACCTTGCTGTCCATAAGTTAAAGGGTAAGATTTAGGCTCGCTATACTCATCTTTTTGGCGAGCATTAGATACCGAAATTTTTCCTAGAGATTCATTTAAAAGCTGACTCACCACTACAACCAAATCAGTGAGGTTAGCATCTGCCATAAACTTAACCGCACTTATGTCTACCGACAAATCAGTTCTCAATCGATTTCTCAGCTTAACCGCTATTAAGGAGTCAATTCCCAAGTATTGGAGAGGTTGTTGCTCCTCTACGTCAGATGGTTCAATGCCTACAAGTTTGGCGATTTGCTCCTGAAGATAAGCGACCAAAACTTTTCTAAGTTCGCTTTCAGTTATCTTGTTAAGTGTTTTGGAATCGACAAGTTTGGCATTCATGACAGAAAAATCTAATTAGGCGTATATCGCCTTGGACAAGTAACTTTATATTTGGGAGCATCTGGTTGTTTTCTAACCTTAAAAAATGGGGAGGCTGAGGAATTGTTTAATAGGGTGATATTAAGTCAATACAGTATTTTGTTGGCGATCGATTGTTTTTTGGGTTTCGCCATTTAAGATGGCAATAGTAACATCTCCTTCTGCCCAACCTTCGTTGTTATCGTAAAAGGCGCAGGAGGTTTTCATCATAATTAAATTACCGCGAGCAGTACATTTCTTAATGGAGAGAGTGCCTTGAAAATTTCTAGGGTCGATCGGCTTTTTAAAAGCACTTGAATACTTGGCGATCAAAAAATCACTAAGCTGTCGGCGTTTATAATTTTCTAAATCCCAACCTTCCATTGCCTCTGCTAGATTGTTTTGGATTAGATAAGCGATCGCTACATAGCAGACTTGATTGAAGCAAATATTAAACTCGACCGCATTAAAATGTCCAGTATCAGCAATATAGCAAGACTCTGGAATCGAGAACTCACCTTGGACAAACCAGCGTCGCTCCTTCGGGTGATTTGGGATATTGGAATTGAGCCTTCTTGAGATACTTACAGTGTTCTTTATATGGCTCAATAAATCTATTTATAACAAATTTTGATTGATATCATCTACTTTGACAAATTCCTGCTCAATCTTCATACAGAAAACCTTAATTTGTATAAAAGCTGCACAAATCCGAGGGAACAAGAAAAAATGTGTTTTTCAGCTCGATTCCCTCGATAAATTAATGGTGTTTTACTTTTGAGTCCTGGCTGTTTTGAGTGCATAATTCGGATTAAATATGCTGATTAGGCACTCGTTTTTTATTTCTGATTAACGCGCAAGCAATGACTTTTCGGCTACCTTTTCAGAAGAAACATAAAAAGGTAGCCCATCATAAACTCCAATACGATAGCTGACACTTTTCTCCCCTGGGAGTACGGTAGATGCCATATGATTCAGCGTTCTGTTTTCCCACAAAATCAAATCTCCATCTTGCCAAACGTGGGTATGAATATGTTCTTCGCGCTCGATAAACGCGAACAATTCTGGTAAAACTTTTTGGTTGGTTTCATACTCTAAACCCTCGATTCCAGTTGTAAAACCCGAACTCGCATACAAAATTTTGGCTCCAGTGACTGGATGAGTTACAACTGCTGGATGTCTGACAGCAGGAAATCTCTCTTCTATATCGCGCAGAATATCTATAATGGCTTTGTCGATGTCCCACTCTTGAACTTTATAACGCCATTTCCCTTCATGTATTAAATATTTGCCATCAACATAGCTTTTTAAATGAGCAGGTAATTTCTTGTAAACCTGCTGCATATCGATGTAATAAGTTTCTCTAATTGACTTTGGCAAAATCTTTGGGTAGAGCATCGTAAAAGGCAACGGTTCGTCAAGAAATGCACAGTCCGTATGCCAATATCTACCCGTTCCTCGAACTCCAAACTTTTTCCCATCTTTGGGGACATTAGACGATACAAAAATTTCGGGATGTTCTGGATGATGGTAGTTATCTTGAGGATAAACTTGTGGAGTACCAATTTTTTTAGCAAACTCTATGTATTGAGAGTCATTTATATTTTGCTCTCTAAAAATTACGAGTTTGTAATCGTATACAAGCTGTTTAATTTCCTCAATTTCTGTTGGAGTCACTGAGGTAACGTTCGTATCCAGAATTTGAACACCAATCTGTTCTGAAGGTGGAGCAACTAATTTCATTTTTTCCTTTATAGTTACTTATCTAGTGTCGTCTTTTCATAACTCTTCAATTTCTAAAATTACATTTTTTGATTAACTCCTTGATTCGTACATTATGCCATCTTAAATCGAAGAGTAAGTAATTATTTGAAAGGTTTAAATTAACTCCTGAATAACTCTAGAAAAAATCTACTTGATATATAGCACATTAAAAATATATTTGCCAATTTGTAAAGATTAATAATTAGATGATTGTCATTTAAAACACAATTTTTTGTTAGTGATACATATTAAAGTAATTCAGTCAAAAGACAATTAGTCAAACTAGTAAAACCTTTATCAGCAAAAACTTTTACTGACTTGGAAAAGTAATTTACTATAGGCTTATATTAATTATAATAAGCTTATATATTCAGATCTTTTAATATTGCTTAAAAAAATAATTTATATTTATAATTCTCTAAGAGAATTATACTAATTATCAAAGAGAATACATTAAATAAAGAGGGAATCTAAGATAAAAAAGTAAGAAGTTAAGGAAGCAACTGTAATACCATTTATCACAAGTAAAGGTCGATAAGGTAGGGAGAAAAAATTGCTGGAGTCAGAATCTACAAAAGGTTGATAGTTTTTTCATTTTCTGTCGAATGGTCAAAGCGATCGCACTCCCCACTGAAGAAGCAAGGGGCAAAAACTACAAACATAATTCTTACTGTTTACCCTGGTTTGTCATCAAGAGTTGTCACCAATAAAACTCCTAAAAGACATAAAATAGCAGTGATCGCAAATGCACTGATATAACCAAAAGCTTCAGCAATAAAACCACTTAAACTTGCAGCTAGGGAACTACCGATAAAAATGACGATCGCCTGTAGGGTATAGTCAAATCCTGCATTTCCCTCTCGGCTACGATCCATGGCGATCGCAAACATGGGAATGCAAGCCATACTATAGGAAAAATGTAAGCCACAAGCCACCAGATATAACACTGGCAAACTTGTAAATCCCAATGTGGGTAGAATCCAAAAGGCGATTACCACTGCCATCAAGATACCAAATACGATTAAACTTCTTTTTCGTCCCAAGGGTTTGATTAGAAATCCGCCTAAAATAGAGCCAACAAAACCACCGCCAAAAGAAACAATACTGTTCATTATCCCAATATCTTTCATAGACATTTTTAAGTCTATAAGTAGGGGGCGAGACATTGTACTGGCAATGCTTATTCCCATCATGTAAACCACCAGGATCGATATCCACCACACCATCCCAGGCTGCTGAAAAAATCCTCCTAATGCGGAAAAACTAAGTTTAGAGTCGGTTTTGGGACTGGTTGCATTCTCATGGTGCAACAAGACGGGAAATATTAATAAAAACACAGTCATAGCTATTGCTAATAAACTTCTAGTCCAGCCCAAAGTATCCAATAAAATCAGGATGACACCACCGCCTAAAATTCCGCCCAAATAACCGCCAGCCACCTGAATACTGTTGCCAAAACCTCTTTCAGACGGTTGGAGTAGTTCGATCGCTAAAGCATCGGTAGCAATATCTTGAGTGGCAGCAAAAGCGATCGCCAGCAGCATACCGACTAGCAAAAGAGTAAAATTAGTTTCGAGATCGAGAAAAGCACAAACGGCGATCGCAGCGACCATCAGACTCTGCATCAGGACAATCCAGAACTTATAATGTCCCCATTTTGTCCATCCATAGCGATCGATCAAAGGCGACCACAATACCTTAAGCATCCAGGGTAAACCGAGTAAGCTAGTCAAGCCAATTAATTCTAAGGAAACTCCCTGTTGTCGCAGGAATACAGGGAGAGTTTGCCCAAAGAAAGCTACAGGCAAAAACTGTGCTACATATAAGCTGGCGAGTAGTAACCACTTATTCATGATTAGAACTCCGATTTCACTTGAACACCAAAAATACGGCGATCGCCATAGGAAGCAAGGGTTCTGCCCGCTGTGCCTGAGACAAATGCAGCAGTAAGATATTCCTCGTCAAACAAATTATTTATATAGAAATAAATACCGTATCCTTCAGCTTCATAGCCAATACGAGCATTCACTAAAGCTAGGGATTCTTGTTTGAGGCTATTGTCATCGTTGAAAAAGTAGTTACCTAATCCTTGAAGTTCGACTCGGCTAAATAAACCAAACTGAGCGCGATACTGAAGAGCCAAATTGTAAGTAAACTCTGGAGCATAAATTAACCGATTGCCCTCAAAATCTTCTCCTGTGAAGGGATTAAAATATTCAGTATATTCAGCATCGGTATAACCAAAACCAGCAATCAAATCTAATCCTGTCATAGGTACAGCTTTGACTTCTATTTCAAAACCTCTAATTACAGCTTCAGCGTTAGTAATATCTTCAAAAAATCCCGTATCTCCTGTTAAGGGAACTTGCAAATCACTGACATCATTAATAAAACCAGCAACGTTAAGGCTCAGGCGATCGTCTAACCAGGAAGATTTAACACCTATTTCGTAGTTCCAAGACTTTTCTGCTCTCACCTCTCGTAGTGTCGGATTGTCTGTTGTGTAGTTTTGCGTTGGGGGTTTGTAACCGCGAGTGATACTGCCGTAGGTGGATATATTAGGACTAAAGCTATATTCAAGAGCAAATTTGGGTATCAAAACATCATCTTCAATGGTAGAGTTGACAAAGGGCGTATCTTCACCCGAATTATCTCCTTCCACTACCACAAAAGATCGCCTTTCCAATTCTTCATCAGTATTCTCATAGCGCAATCCTGCCGTCAGGGTAAGAGGATCGATAGGTTTAAAATCTATCTGACCAAAACCAGCAAATGTGGTTTGATCGTATCTACCTTGAGTAACACTAATCCCAGAAGTTTCCACGCCTACAAATGCTGTTCCTCCTGCGGGAGAGAAGATTAATTGTTGAGGATCGATATCGTAGTTTCGGTCTTGAAAATAACCACCAACTATCCAGCGTAGGCGATCGGCATCATCGGGGGACTGTAGACGAATCTCTTGACTAACAATAGTTGTTTCTTGTCTGGTATCAAACTCAAACAAATCTTCTGGGCTATAGTCTCCGTCGGCATGGTAATTAAGGTTAGTACCATTACGAGCAGTAATTGAAGTCAGCTTAAATCCTTCTCCTTCGTAACCAATTCGCAATGATTGGGTATTGATAGATAAGTCCGTATCCCCTGGAACATCTAACTGGGTTTCAAAAGGCTCTTCTCGATCGATAGGAACATAAGTATTGTCACCATCATTGTTAGCTGCACCAGTAGCGTTAAAGGAAATATTCCATCTATCCGAGGGAGTCCAAACTAGATTAGCTCGTCCTGCAATACTAGATTGCTCGTTAGCATCTTCGTCTAAAAAAGTATTTTCGGTAAAGCCATCCCGTGCATCGTAAATACCAGCGATGCGAAAGCCCAGTCGCTCGGCAATAATTGCATCACTTGCCGAAAACTGTATCTGACGCTCATCAAAATCACCGTAGCTAGCACCAAGAGTAAATTCTAGGAAATCCGTAGGCTGACGACTAATTATATTAATTACCCCCGCCTGACTATTACGTCCATAGAGTGTTCCTTGTGGTCCTCGTAAGACTTCAACCGCTTTCTAAAAATTAGACAATGTTAGACATTATCTGCTTATTAGTTCCTGCTTCATCGATGGACTTCGGAGTCTTCATCTCCACAGGCATGACTTCGGGTTCAGCTAACCCTAGTAAATTTAAACTAGCTG
>JASJDI010000148.1 GCA_030065155.1 Xenococcaceae cyanobacterium MO_188.B29 | reverse complement strand
CTCACTATGAAGTGGTGATTCTTGGCGACAGAGAGTTTCATGGTATTGAATTATCTTATTGGTTGAAACAAAGGAATATAAAAGCCAAAAAGCCTATTTATTTTGCTTTCAGAGAGAAAAATAACATCTACATGAAAAGAAACAGAAAAAATGAAGAGAGGCTTAAGGATTTAAAACTAATCCCAGGGATTAAAGTCCTCCATAAAAATGTCAAAATTACCAAACAAAAAGGTTTTGGTAAATTCAATCTATTAGCTTATAAAAAAAGAGATTATCGCCATCATAAAGTCAAGGAAAGCTGGTTTATTATAACCAATTTAGATGAACCGAATGAAGTAATTAAGCTTTATAAAAAGAGAGCAGGTATTGAAGCCATGTTTCGTGATTATAAAAGTGGAGGCTATAACCTAGAAGGTAGCCAAGCCAATCTTGTTAGGCTAACCAAGTTGATTCTGTTAATAGCGATTGCCTACACTTCAGCCTGTTTAGAGGGTAAGTCTTTTAAGAATCGAGGACATCAAAAGTATATTACTCGGCTGACTGAAGCTCAAAGAAAATACAGAAGACATAGTGATTTCCGCGTAGGGTTATACGGATATAATTGGGTAATTGCTTGGGACTTCTGTTTTCTATTGGTTGAAAAACTCATGATGATTAATCGACATAAAATTAACTATTATCAGCGCGGTTTACAAGTTTTATCTGCTCTTAGTTAAGTATTTATTTCAATTAATTTGACTTCGATCTTAAGCTCAATTTTGCGCAATTGAGTTAGTTAAGAGTGCCTATTTAATATTAATGCACATATCAATTTATTGAGAAATTATCTTTAAGGATTTTTACCCCAATTATCCTTATTTAATTAGACTTAATATATTAAGAAAATTTATCCCGTAGTTGCTTTTTTCTTCAAGTTGATGTTTCTCAGTAATTACGCTCTATTACTTTTTCATCTGCTTGTCCCTCCCAAAACAAAATTAGTGTTTAAGTGCCCTGCTGAATTGAAAGTTAGTTTGCCCACCTTACAAGCTATAAGTTTTCTCTGAACTTCTGAACTCCTGAACTCCTGAACTCCTAGCTAATGATATTACCAATCATCTTCTGCTTTTGATTCAACGTCTCCCTCTATTTCATCTTCCCAGGTGTCTGCTATAGGCTTAACTACTTTAGCGATCGCATCTTTGACGAAGGCTTTAACAAATTCATCTCGCCGACTGAGTTGGAATTGCCTTTGCACTACTTCTGTGATCCCGCCATCTCCCCAATCTTGATCTTGACGGAAATATTCAACAAAACTTTTTCCAGCAATGCGAGTAAGATAGGCAGCAGAAACTGCTTGAATTGCTTTACCGATTATATAAGTAGCAAAATGAAATTGTAGGGCTCTACCCAGAAGATCGGCTGCCCCTTTCACTACTCCTAAGCTAACTAAAGTTTTGCCCAAAGATAAAGCCAAGTCTTTACCTCTTTCCATATTCAACTCACAACCATAAATTTGTCCGATTTCTACTACCATTTGAGCGTTTACGGCTGCGGTGGCTAACATATCGACTACAGGTAAGGGAGTAATGGCAATAACACCAGCACCAATCCACTGATAGCGATCGATAATTTTATCTGCATCTCTACGTCGTTGGCGATCGATAATTTTTCTTGCTTCTTCTCCTAGTCTTTGGGATTGCAATAAAATATTGTCGGCAATTAAATCTTCCCCTTCTGCTCGTAAAACTGCCACTAATCTTTTAATTAAAGGAGTTATTTCAGGTTCAGGTTCAATTATTTTGCCTGTGCGTAATTCTACTGGTTGAGGATTGGCAGCAATAGTAATTACATCAATAGCAGGAATAAAATCTCTTACTCTCTGTCGTAATTGTTCTAGGATTATCTCTTTGTCATTTTCTGTAAAAAGATCGATTTTATTAAAAATTAATAGCGATCGCTTACCAATTTGGGCTAAATTTCTGAGAGGTTCATATTCTGATTGGCGCAGATCGTTATCGACAACAAATAGTAGTAAATCTGCTTCTGTAGCTAATTGTCTGGCTAATTCTTCTCTTTCTGTTCCTGCTACCCCTGCCTCTAAAATACCAGGAGTATCGGTAATCAAAATTCCCCGTGTAACTCCTTGTAACTTTAGATTATAGGTTTGTCCCGCTTTGGTAGTCCCCATAATCGGATCGACTTTACCGACAATTTCCCCTAGTAGAGAATTAACTAAAGAAGTTTTCCCTGCCGATCCTGTACCGAATACTACTACTTTTACTTCTCCCCTGGCTAGATTAGCCTCTATTTCCTGCGATCGCTTTAAAAATGCTTCTTGAGCTACTCGATCCTCAATTTGTTCTAATTGTTGCTTAACTGCTTTTAGATTTTCTGTAGCTACTTGGGCTTTTTCTTCAGGAATTTTTGCTCTTGGGGAACGTTTACTTTTCTTGCGTGACTTTTTACGAGTGTAAAACCGAAAGTAATAAATAAAAACAGCAATTAATAATCCCAATAAAATAATCAAGATTAGTAAGAGCAGGTTAGCCAGCAGAGGAGAGGTGTAGGATATCTCGATATAAAGTCGGGACAGAGAAATAACCAGCCAAATCCCTAGTACTAAAATTAAACTTAAACCAGCAATGAGGATAAGTAGACGGAGAAATAGCATAGGGACATGAGGGAGAAAGTACAACTAACTTCTAATTTATCTTATGGGAGTAGAAAGACCTCCAGCTAAGCTTACGGGAGGATATCAATTAATATTTACCCATCAAGAGCAAATCTAGTCTCGCTAAGATAGAGAAAGTTTTGCTTTGAGGTGTAGTTTAGTGGTATCTCCTTCTGTTATTTCAACCAATCAGACTCTTACTCCAGAATGGCAATGGCAAGATTGGCAAGGTTTGCCCTATTTAACTTGCAGTTTACTAGCAGATTGGCAGCATGGGTTTTTAACCCAGCAATTCTATCCCCGCACTCCAGAAGATTTAGTCCCAGTTTTACACCCAGAAGCATCTGTTTACCGTGTCAAGCAGGTACACGGTAATAAGGTATTAACCCCAACAGAAATAAATTCAACAACAGATAACTTATCTGAAGCTGATGGCATCATTACCGATAATAGTCAGCAAGCAGTATGGGTAGCTAGTGCTGATTGTAATCCTGTTTTAATTGGTGATGTAGAGACAGGAAAAGTTGCTGCCATTCACGCAGGTTGGAGGGGTACAGCCCAAAAAATTGTCCCTAGAGCGATCGAGCGTTTTTTGCAATCAGGTAGTATAAAAGATAATCTCCGTATTGCTATGGGAGCAGCTATTGCTGGAGAAGTATACCAAGTTAGCGAACACGTCGCAGCAGAAGTAGGAGCAAGTATTGTATCTTCAAAAGAAGTTAGCACTACAGCAGAAATGTTAGTAGCCTTACAAAATTTACCCGATTCTCCTCTGTTAGAAGACTCTCATCCAGGTAGAGTGCGTTTAGATGTACGCAGAGTAAATGCAATCCAAATAGAACAATTAGGTATTAGTAGCGAACAAATTGCGATCGCGCCTTATTGCACCTATCAGCAACCAGATCGTTTCTTTTCCTATCGTCGCAGTAAAGAGAAGAAAGTACAATGGTCAGGAATTGTGAGTAGGGGCGGTTCGCGACGCGAAGCTAGTCCTTTAGGGCAACCTCCCCTACAATCTAATCCCGACATATTTATTTGAGTTAAAAAAATTTTGTTCAAAACAATAAAAGTTTGTCTAGCTCGATCGCGATCTTGGGAAAAGCTTGCGGTATAATTACTCCTGTTTTATACTCGACAATCTGGGAATATTCTTTATTTTCAGGTTGGGTATGAACGATGAGTTTTTTGCCCACTAAATCTATGACCCAATATTCAGGTATGTTATTACGAGCATAAAGTCTCGATTTTTGCTTCAAATTTATTGTTAGTGTTCTGTTGGAAATTTCAATTAACCAATATATATCTTGGGCATAGGGATGATGAGTACGATATATAGCTTCTGGTAAACGAGCTATAGTAACATCTGGTTCGGGTTCGGAATTATCTAAGGTGATTGGTTGAGCCTGAATTATCTCTGCTTCCTCGGTTAATAATTCTCTTAAATATTTGACAATATAACGATTCGTATAACTATGCTCTACCCCTTCTGGACTCATCTCAATAATTTCTCCTTCCAGCAATTCTACTGGTTTGCCTTCTAGCAGTCCAGATTCAACCAGTTTATGCCATTGCTCGATCGACCATTTGTAAGTAGTTAAAGTCATAGAACCTGCTTAATCAAAGCTACTCAACAAATAATTTTTAGTTAAAAAGTTCTTATTCTATATCTAATTTTACCTGACTCTTTACGAGCCTGTAGTGTCACAATGTTTGCGTGTAAGAGGATTATCAATATTTCCCGTATAGTTCCCGCTTCTCATAATTCCTAGCCCGAGAGAGATAACCAGACATTTTTTTGCTTGAGTATGAGGACTGTACACAACAATTGTTTTTGCACTATTAGTATTTCCTTTAGGAGAAAAAACGATGTTAGGATGGCTGTTATTTTTCAAGAATACTCCGTCAGGTAGTTTTCTTTCGCCCAACAAACAGCCAGTGTAGTTACCTTTGGCATCAGGAGGACTAATGTTAACTTCTTGCTTTGCTGTATCTAGGCGAATTTTACAACGTCTGCCTCTACGCATAGCTAGTCTTTGTGATTGTTTAATTGCTCCTCTTACTTGAGCAAAACCATCCTTAACTTGGTTTTGATTGAATAAGCCAATCATACTAGGAACAGTAACCACAGCTAAAATACCAACTACAATTACTGCTAATAACATTTCTGTAAGAGTAACACCGCGATCGCTTTTATTTCCTTTCTTTATATACTTTAAAGGCATAAGAAATTGACTAAGCTAGCTTTTATTTCAATTTTGTATTTCTAAATCTGAATATAATCAGTAATTCAAGATTGTGAAAGAGTAGAAATTATTCAATAGTAATCAAAATTACTTTATCTTGTAAATCAAAACCTTTATGAGTTGTATCTGACTGACCAATTTCAAATACTAAAAGATATTGGTTTTTAGGTAGAGTAATTTTTTCATTTTGGATAAAGCTAATACCCTGGGAATTGGCACCGTTTAATATCTCTGATATCGCCTTGAATGTGGGGTTAGTGGGGTCATCACCATCTGGATTCCAAGCAGCATAATTAGGAACATCTTCTCCATCCCAGAGTAACTTTACTTGCGCGCTATCAGTTCCAGTTACGGCTGTTATTTGTGGTGTTGCTTGTGATAAATCAATTTCTACAGATTTAGGTTGTGTATTATTTTGTTCCGTAGTAGTAAAAGGAGTAGTAATTCCAGATGTTGAGGGAGTTACTGTTACTGTAAATGTCTGACTTGGATCAATAGCACTAATATCTTTTTGCGTCTCGTTATTTGCCATAGTTATACTGATGGGTGTACCACCTGAGGGAGTTTGAGCAAATAAAGTTTCTATAGAGCATTTCTCTCCACTAGGGCTACAACCCATATGACTTTCTATATTTTTCGCTAATGCACTACCACCACCACCAGATGTAGGAATAGGAGTAATATTTACACTGACTTGAGTAGAATTAAGGCTTTCGGCTTCTGCTCTAGCGTATACTTGCATATCCGCTTTATATTTATCGCTACTGCTATCCGAGAATTTTCCATTCACGTAAATTTTGGCAATTCTCTCGTTACTCTCGACACAGGCAGCAAAGCCTTTGGCAGAAAAGGCTTTGTCTGGACTACTACATGATGGAGGAGTAAAAGTCTGATCGTCAACTCTATCAATTAATGCCTGATTGACCCAAGCATTGCTAGTGTAGCTACCACCACTGGTATCTAGTGGAGGACCATATCTATAAATAACATTGGGACCAAGCCAAGTATTATCAGGTTTCGGTTTTACGTAGTAAATAATTTTCTTATCAGGATTAGTTTGTCCAAGATCGGGTATATTTAATGCCAAAACGATTTCTTCTCCGTTAGTACCAAAACCAGAGGGTAAATCAGAATATAGAACACCACTACTTGTATTGCTGACATCAGTTTGTATAGTTTCTGCTCTTCTAACCTCATCGGAAATAAATTCTAAGGCACGATTCACCTCTGCTCTTCTTTCTGCTTGAACAGATGAATTAGCATTTCCTCTCATCAAATTCATTAACCCCATTCCCGCAGCCCCAATTACCACTACAGAAATTCCTGCACCAATAATTAATTCTGTTAGAGTATAGCCAGCAGAATATTTTTGTTTATTAAATAGTTTAATTAATGTATTATTTTTCATAGTATTCATCTAAATTTTTAGACTTAATCTTGGAGTTAATAACTAATACTTATTTTGAAAATATAATTGAGTATAAATAATTATGATTGTTCGTCAGAGAGATACAACAAAAGTAAAACAAGCTATTATTTGCTATTCTTTCCTCTTGCCCTAAAATTAATTATCTGTTTGATTTAGTAAAAGCAATTGCCAATCCTATCTTAGTTATTATTCTTATCAAAATTGGCAATACAATATTTAAGAATAAAATTTGAGAATAACTTTTTCCCATATTATTTAAGATTGCCTTATATCATATTTATAGCAGCTATCACTTTAAGCGTTAAGAGAGTAAATACGGATAAAAAATATAAATAAATTGAATTTATTGTAAATTTAAATAGCTGCAATTATTGATTTATTAATATATAAAAACGAATCAAATTAATTAGCAGAGCTACAGGAATCACGAGTAAGAGTTGTATTTAAATTACCTGTGTAAGTACCAGTTTTAATTCTCCCAATACCTTCGGCAATAGCAACGCATTTTTTCGCACTAGATAACGAACTTTCTATGACAATTACTTCTTGACTACTGGTATTACCTTTATGAGTAAAAGAAATTGTCACAGGATTACTATTAGCTTTGAGAGATACTGTATCTCCTCCTACTAATGTGCTTTCTCCCACATTGCGCTGACTCAGTAAACAACCATTATCATAACTAGAATCAGAAATAGAAATAGTGTTATTAGTTGTATTAATTTTTACACTACAACTTTTGCCTCGACGGATGGCTTGTCTTTGAGCTTCTTTTAAAGCACTTTCGACTTGTCTTTGTGCTTCATTTATTTGATTTCTATTGAACCATCCAACTAAGCTAGGAGCAGTAATTGCTGCTATAACTCCAGCAACTATGACTGTTACAATCATTTCAGTTAGAGTAAAACCCTTATTTTGATTACGGACATTGTATCGCTGCATTAGGAATGACCTCTGTATAATCCGTTGTAATTACAATAATGTTTCCATTCTTATCTGTCTCGATATTTCCATTTTTATCCAACGGAGACACTGAAAAATTAATTTTTAAAACTTTAGCAGTACTAATTACAACACCAGAACTATCTGTAGCAAGAGTCCGACTCAATCTGTAAGTTTTACCTTGACTATCTAATAGTTGCTTATCAGAAGGTACAAGTGGCAATTCATCCCAAAGCTCTTGAGCATAACTATCAGGATTAGCAGGATTACTATCAGGATCATAACTAGTTGCACTACAGAGGCTATGATCTATAGCTAAATCTTCAGCTTCAAATTGAATTTGTTCTATATCTTCTTGTATTAATTGATTTGCTCTTTGCTTTTCTTGTGCTTTAACTCTAAGTGCTGTTGCTAGTACCAAAGCTTGCATAGAACCAACTACAAAAAAAGTAGCAATTAGCATGGCAACCAGTACTTCTAGTAAAGTAAAACCCTCATCGGATTTTGATTTCTTGGCATAAATTTTTTTAATTTTCAACATAGATTTACTCTGCCTGTTTTGTTTCCCAACGAGAAGGACTAGAAATAACTGGATCGACTACTCTTGCTGTTCCTCCAACTAAATCATCTCTTACATAGGAATAGTTATAGAATTGTTGCGATACTAAAGCAGGGCTTGGTGGTGATAGTGGGGAAGTGATCGTTGGATTAGGGTCTGCCTGAATCAAAACATCGTTTGTTAAAGTAGTGGTATTATTCCAATCTTTTACCCAAACTGCACCTGTAATAATTATTGTTGGGTCATCTTCAATTCTCACTGTTGCTTTAGGAGCGTGAATTAAGCCTTTGATGTTTATTGCTCCATTGCCTCTCAAAGTGATTGTGCTAGTATTGGTTGAACCATAAATTTCTAAATAATAAGATTCATTGTTGTTGCTCGATCTTGAATTCAGATCAACTCCATCCACAGTTGAGTCAAGTGTCAAATTACCATCTAGGTAAAGTATTACTTTTCTTCCTGCTCTAACAAAAAGATCCGTTCCATTAAGGGTTACATCGCCATTAGCAACCACATAATGATAATAAATATTATCACCAAATGTATGCGACTCATCACTAGAGCGTGGTAGTGGGGTCTTATTTACACTAATGTCTTGTAGATCGAGAAGAGAAAGTGAATTGAAATCATTAATAGACCAAGGAGGAGTAGCAAGAGTACTAGGAACGGTCTTTAAAGTATTTGGACCTACAGGAGTAATAATTACAGATTGTGGAAGAATAGAGTCAGTTGGTGGCGGAGTACTTGAAGAACTGTATAGATTAGCTGTAGTTGGTGTAGTGTTATCTAAACTACAATCATCTGTATCTGTAATAACAATATTTCCATTTACTTGAAGACCGCTTACGTTAGTAACGCCTTCATTGTCACCTGTTATCCACAAAACAGGATTTAAATAATTAAAGTTGTCATGCAATCGGATAGGATCTGCAACAGTTCTAGGGGCTACAACAGGAGTTGGTATACCAGGCTGAATCGGTAAATCTACACTTATTTGTGCAACGGCTTGGTCTACTCGACCCTCAACTATAAGAGTTCCAAAAGGTTGATTATTGCTGCTATCGTCGCTGGTATCACCAGGTGTACCATTATCATAAAAGGTGTAAGAATCATCACTAGTATCACCAGGTGTACCATTATCATCAATGGTGCGTTTATAAGTATAATCTACTAACCTATATTCTACTTCCCCCGCATCTAAACTACTGTTACCATTTGCGTCTACATACTGCCAACTTTTTGTTGCCATATTGGCTACTTCTGTTGCTGGGTTTGCAAAGCAAGAACTAGCAATATTCGGAATATTAGCTGCCTTAAACCAACTTAAAATACTGGTACTACTGGGGTCGTCTCCACATTCGTCATTAGTAGGATCGGTATCACCTTTATCATCCCAACTTTCACAAGCAGGGTAAGTAGCAATAACTTTATATTTATCGATCAACTCTCGATAGCGAGCAACACCTATTTCCGCAGCAGCTAGAGCTTTAGCAGTCGCTCTTTGGCTGGTAGCTGTAAGTTGTTCGTCACTAGATTGAAAAATACTGATTGTACCTACTAGGGTCATGATCAATCCTAAAGCAATAACCACAGGAATAACAAAACCCTGTTCTTTGGGGCGACTTAAGAGAAAAACTTTAAATAGAAGTTTCATTTACAACCAATAGGAATAAGCATAGAATTTCCAATAGTACTCGTAGTTTTACTTGTCAAAAAGAAATTCGCTGTGATCTCGATCTTGATATTGTTGTGATGTTGGCTGGTAAATAGTTTGCAGCGCTCGATTATCTCAAGTAAGTCTTAAAGTTTCTTAATGTAACTGTATCGGTTTTGAATTTATATCTCTATTAAAGAGCGATCGCTTTTCTGTATTAATTATCTAGTATAGGAATTTTTGTAAATTTGCCAAAGGTCAGAACATTTTCAAGAGTGCTTGTTCGACTAAAGTATTTAAACTAATACCTTCCTTTGAAGCTTTGATAGCAGCTTTTCGATGCAATTCAGAAGAGATGCGTAAATTAAATCGACCAGAAAAAGGCTTATCTGGAGTTTTACCTAATGATTTACAGTCTTCTAAATATTCATCAATAACAGTATGAAAAGATTGCTCCAATTCATCTACCGACAAGCCATCAAAAACAATCACATCCCTGGTATTAATTACTCTACCCACAAATAAACGGTCTTCGTCATCAAATTCTACAGTAGCTTCATATCCTTTATAATTCATGGGTCAACTCCTGCATTAATTAAAAAATCACGAACAGCTTTGACTTGATATCTCTTCAATTCTTTTTGCGAGACAGTGCGGACTCGGCGGTTTCCGTCGAGTCCGCACTGTCGAGGGTGAGGATGGGGAGAATGAATGTTTAACGATACATCATTTAAATCAAAACGAACTCTTGAACCATCTTCTTGAGTAACTGTCCCTCCCAATGCTTTAATCAAGGACACCACATCATCCCAGACAATGTTACGACGAATTGGCTGAGCAAAAATAGCATTATATGTATTGCGCTGTTTGCGATTCATTCAAACATAGTACTATAAGATGATACTATATTTTCTTTAAATTGTCGAAAATACGTTGATTTTAAGAGCGATCGCTTTTCTGTAGTGATTATTTGCTAAACTCAAGATGATTACGAGTAAGTACATTTAGCCTGTGTACTATGCAAATAAAAATAGTCAAAATCGGCAATTCTCAAGGTATTAGAATTCCGAAACAAATTCTCGAACAATGTGGTTTTGGAAATTCTGTAGAGATGGAAGTAAACAACGGTAGTCTGATTTTAACTGCTGTCAAGGCAAGAGAAGGATGGGAAGAATCTTTTCAGGCAATGGCAGCTAATCAAGACGACGAGCTTTTAATCGACGATACTATTCCTACTGAGTACGATCGAGATTGGGAATGGTAATACTTAATTAGATTAGAGTAATTGATAAGCAAGGGTTAATTACAAAATTAGCGATCGCTTTTTTCTCTTAAGTGCGATCGCTTTATATAGAAATCAATGTAAAATCTAATTCTAATGTTTGTTGAGATTAATACCTGCTTCTTTTGCCATTGCGTGTATACCTTTTTTCTCTAGGGTTTTAATTGCTTTAGTAGAAAGGCGCAACCTTACCCAACGATTTCCTTCGGGCCACCAAACTCGCTTCCATTGTAGATTAGCATTTTGCAATCTTTTGGTACGACGGTGAGAGTGAGAGACAGCAAAAGCGTTATTAGCTTTTTTTCCAGTTAATTGACACCTGCGAGACACAGTTATCCTCCAATTTTACATCACAATCTCCAATTATATCAAAGAATATTGGAAGAAGATCAAAATACTAAGACATCGGCTAAAATGTTAGGCAATAACGATAGCGTTTGTGAGAACAAAAAAAATTATCGCGATCGTTCAGTGTCAAACTTCGCCCCGATCGAACTAGGAAGGCAAAACAGCAAATCATTAAATATTTGGGTGCAGTCTCATCTGACAATGGAGACAAGGAAATGGTTACTACTCCAACACAAAAAATTACTTTTGCAGAATATCTAAACTATGACGATGGCACAAATAAACTTTATGAATTAGTTGATGGGAAGTTAGTTGAGATGCCTCCCGCGAGTTTTCTGCATTCAGATATTATTGATTTTATTGCTGATTGTTTTAAGGCGAGCGCCAAAAAATACAAATTAGATATTAAAGTTAAGACTGGAGATGTAGGAGTCAGAACAGGAATAAATAAGTCGAGAATTCCTGATATCTCAGTTATTGATGGTCAAGTTTGGCAAAGCTACCGTCGGGACAAAAGTGCTGTCATAGAAGACAATTTGATGTTGGTTGTGGAAGTAGTTAGTCCTGGCGACGAACAGATAGCAAGAGACTATACTGAAAAGGTAGGAGAGTATCAAGAAAAGGGTATTCCTGAATACTGGATTGTTGACCCGATTAACAAAAAGATAACTATTTTGATTTTAAATAAAGGAAACTATACCAAAACTGTCTTGACTGGGGATTCCGCTATATCTTCGATGATATTTCCAGAGTTGAAAGTTACAGTGAGGGAAATTTTAGAGGTTTAGTACAATTTTATTTTAGGGGCGGTTCGCCCTAAAGGACTAGCTTTGCGTCGCGAACCGCCCCTACAAATCCGTTATTTCTCAGTTAACTTGGTCAAAACCTTGTTAGAACGTTCTACAAAAGTTTTCATTCCTTCTGCATCGAAGGCTTTTTGTGCCATTAAGGCTAAGTCATAGACGTGCTGACACATCAAATTGACTAAATCCCCAGAAGGAGACTCCCCAGTACCTTGGATAATTGAACCTTGGCTAAGTTCAACGATATTTTGAATCAGAGGATGAGAAGTATTAATCATCAAGATATGATCTTCAGGAAACGCCATAGCCTTTTCTTGCATTAGGGCTGTCATTTCTTGCAGTCTCCGCATAGCTTCGGGTAAAAGTACCATGGCAGGAGGTGTTCCTTGAGGATCTTCAGATTTAATCGCTTGAGTCTTAATATTTACTCTAGGCTTATTGAGTGCTTTTTCAAAAACTTCTTTGATTAGTTCACTGCGAGTCTTATTAGTTTTAGGATCGACAATTTCTTGGGCTTGATCGTCTTCAACTAGGTTTTTATCTAGTTCTGAGTCTACACGCGAGAATTTTACTTCTGAATATTCTTTTTCTAGGAAAGGAATGAAGTAGTTAGTATCGATAAAGGAGTCCATATAAAGGACTTCTAAACCTTGATTCTTGTAAAGTTCTACATAAGTCCCCTGAGTAGAAGGATCGCTACAGTAATATACGGTTTTTTCTTGTTTTTCTTTGTTTCTCTCTAGATATTCGTTAAGAGTAGTGTAAGGTTTGCTGTTAGATGTATTTCCTGCTTCTGGGGTGACATTTTCCCAAGCATCTCCTGAGTCAGTTTGTACTTCAACTTGGGGAGTTTCTTCGCTACTAGTTGTGGTAGCTGCTTGATAAGTAGTGCGGAAGATAATTAAATCTTCTACTTGCTTTTTAAATTTCTCGTTTTTCAGAGAACCGTATTTAACGAAAGTACCGACATCTTCCCAACAGCTAATATACTCATCTCGATTTTCATTGTAAAGAGATTTTAAGCGATCGCCGATTTTTTTGGCAATAAAATCAGCTATTCTGCGTACAGTGCGATCGTTGGTTAAAGCACTACGAGAGACATTGAGGGGAATATCAGGACTATCGATTACACCCCGTAAAGGCATCAAAAATTCAGGAATAATCTCATCGCAATGATCGCTAACAAATACTTGGTTACAGAAGAGTTTGATTTGTCCCTTACTAAAATCTACGTCAGGTTTTAGTTTAGGGAAATAGAGAATACCATTAAGTAAAAAAGGATAATCTGTATTTAAATGTACCCAAAGTAAAGGATCTTCTTGGAAAGGATGAAGATAGCGGTAGAATTCTAAATAATCGTCTTTAGTTAGGTTTTGAGACGATTGTTTCCATAAAGCTTCTTGCTTATTAATTACTTCCCCGTCTAGCAAAATTTTAACGGGCATAAAGTCACAGTAAGTTTTGACTAGTTGCCTGACTCTAGTCGGTTCAGCATATTCTACTTCTTCATCTTGGAGAGTAAGAGTAATAGTAGTTCCTCTGGTGGTACGTTCTGATTCTGTTAGTTCAAATTCGGGAGAACCATCACAAGACCAGTGTACTGCTTCTGCTCCTTCCTTATAAGAGAGAGTATCGATTTCTACTTTAGCTGCCACCATAAAGGAGGAATAAAAGCCTAAACCAAAATGTCCAATTAACTCATTGGCGTTTTTTTCGTACTGCTTGATAAAATCTTCAGCACTAGAAAAAGCAACTTGGTTAATATATTTTTTTACTTCATCAGCAGTCATACCGATACCGTTATCGGAGACAGAGATGGTTTTTTTACTTTTGTCTAAAGTAATCTTGATTTCTGGTTCGTCTAATTCTCCACTCACTTCTCCTGCCAAGGATGCCATTTTTAGCTTAGAGATCGCATCAACCGAGTTAGATATTAATTCGCGTAAGAAAATTTCGTGATCTGTATAGAGAGATTTCTTGATAATAGGGAATATATTCTCGGTATGGATCGTGATATTGCCTTTTTCAAGTACTGTCATATTTTTCTCTTCTGATTACCACTAATACGGTTATATTTTAATGATCCAATTATGCGCGATCGCTTTTCTTGTGCAGGTCTAGGATTATACGCCAACTAAGATGCGGATTTCCCTACCTCTCCCAAGTAATAAGTAACCAATAATACCCATTACTGATTACTGATTACTTACTACTTACTACTTACTACTCACTACTTACTACTTACTACTCACTACTTACTACTCACTACTTATTTTTGTTGCCAATTAGCCCAATCTTGTGGTTTGAGGAAGGTTTCATATAATTCTGCTTCGGGGGTATTAGGTTCAGGAGTATAGTTATATTCCCAACGAACCAAAGGAGGCAGAGACATGAGAATAGACTCAGTACGTCCATTCGTTTGTAGACCAAAAATTGTCCCACGATCGTAAACTAGGTTAAATTCTACATAGCGTCCTCGACGATAGAGTTGGAAATTTCGTTCGCGATCGCCATATTCTATATCTTTTCTTCTTTCTACAATAGGGATATAGGCGGGTAAAAAGGCTTGTCCACAATCTTGGATAAAAGCAAATAAATCTGACCAATCACGAGGTTCTAATGCGCCAATTTCTTTACTTAATTTAGCTGCTGCCTTATCTGGATGGGGACCTCGATATAATTCACCTCGTCCATCTTGATAATCAAAGAATAGTCCCCCTACACCTCTAGTTTCTTGACGATGCTTAAGATAAAAATACTCATCGCACCAACGCTTAAATACTGAGTAATATTTAGGATGGTTTCGATCGCAAGCTGATTGAAAAGTACGGTGAAAATGGGCTGCATCTTCGGCAAAAGGATAGTAGGGAGTTAAATCTGCACCACCACCAAACCACCATACAGGGCCCGCTTCAAAATAGCGATAATTAAGATGAACTGTGGGAATATAAGGACTACGGGGATGAAGTACCATAGAAGTTCCTGTAGCGTAGAATCCATGTCCTTCTGCTTCTGGACGTTGCTTGAGAATCGAAGGTGGTAACTTTTCTCCCCAAACTTCTGAGAAGTTAACGCCACCTTGTTCTAAGATTTCCCCTTCATTAAGTATGCGCGATCGTCCGCCTCCTCCCTCTTCTCTTTCCCAACTGTCTTCTCTAAATTTGCCTTTACCATCTAATTGTTCTAATCCTATACAAATGCTATCTTGCAGTTGTTTCATAAACTGACTTACTTTTTCTTTAGAGTCAGTAGGAGGAGTTGAAGTTTTAGAAGTATCGGTCATATTGATATTTAAGGCGGTCATTTTGTTATTTTTGTCTATTTATCTAATCAAAAAAGTAGTAGTCAAAATAGTCGTGGAATAGCACAACAGCCATACAAATGGGTTTTCCTCCAAGAGAGACTGTTGCCAGACAAGCTTTTTGGACAAAAGCATTTCTGCTACTCAAGTTTCCTAATCCAGACTACCGTTAATTGGAGATTTTCTAAATATCTATGCTATGAAGCAACAACATTTTCTCGACGATCGGCAACATATTTTAATGATTTGGGTGAGTAGAGAACAAAATAACTACTCCATAACTTAATGTTATCTTAATTGTGATTTTATATTTATCAGAGTCAGAAATTATACCAATTCTCAACAGCGTGATTGGGTATGGCGAGGTTTCCTCGTCACCCTCACGCTCAAAAGTAACAAGAGACTTAGTATGGGCGTAAAAGTCAGAAGCGGTGCGCGGGGATGGGGAGACTTCAACCAACCACAGACAACTGTTAGCAGCAAAGTATCAAACTAGAAAAGTCTCCCCTATCCACCCCTGGTGATTTTTAATCACTATCTCGAACGCGCACCTAAGAAGTCAGATTAAACAAAAGTTGTAAAACTTTTTTGTATTAGCTGATAACTCTCTATATATCTAGCTATTTTCGAGAAATGGTATTAGATTGTAAAATTGATATTACTCAAAACTCAGGTTATCTATTTAATGTAGTTAATAATTAAGAGTATTAAAGGGAGTAAAATTCTCTTTCTAAATTATATTTATTAATGTATAGATAATTTATCAATGTATACATTAAGACAATATATCACCATAAGTATTCAAACAAAATTATTTACACATTTGATTTTTATATTCTCTCTCTACATCAGTTAATCTATTTTGTCTTAATATCTGTAGTTTAGACTAACGGAAAGGTGAGAACAGAAAACAGAAAGAGAATAAAGGGCAAGTAGGGAGAAAATGAAAATAACAACAAAATTCAAGCTCTCCCTATTATGGAATATGACCGATATCAAAAATTCCGTCAACAAACTTACCAGCTGTTAGGTAAAGCCAAGGATGCGACATTTGAATTGATGGACAGTGTGATGACAACTAGAAATGCTAATTGTTTAGCAGAGTTTTCTCTTTCTCCTCTTTTGAGAAGAAAATGGTCAAGTACTTATGAAGCTCTGCAAGATAGTCGTCCCAACAGAAATAAACTGATGAAAAGGTACATTAAGGAGATACCAACATCAGAATATGTGTTGTTGGGAATAGACCATACAGCATGGGGAAGAAGAGGAGCAAAAACTCTGAAAGATAGAACTTATGAACATCAAGCATCATCAAATAATTCAGTGACCGTGGGACAAGGGTACAGTACAATTGCCTGGCTTCCAGAAAAACAGGGGAGTTGGGCATTGCCACTCAGACACGAAAGAATTACGCAATACTGTTCGGTTAAGAAGGTTGTCTGTTGAGACAGAGAGGGGGAAGACAAGGGAGAGAGCGAAGAGAGGGGAGATTAACCTTAAAAGTTGTCTCCGACCACACTTCCCACACCAATACTGTTCGGTTAAGAGGGTTGTCTGTTGAGACAGAGAGAGGGAAGACAAGGGAGAGAGGGAAGACAAGGGAGATTAACCTTAAAAGTTGTCTCCGACCACACTTCCCACACTTCCCACACTCCCTAATTCCATTAAGTTTTTAGGCTTATCCGAACAGTATTGGGTATCGTTTTGCCAAGCAGAGACTACACTGGACTCTGCCTAATCTGAGTACAGCCAAGCAAGGTGAGAGATGGAGTGATCTTATGCCTTTGATGACTTGGCAGTTATGGTTAGCCAAAGATTTAGTCAAAGACCATCATCTACCTTGGCAGTCTTCCCAGAAAAATTTGACTCCTGGAAGAGTTGCACAGTCAGTCTTACCACTTTTAATCGAGATTGACACACCTGCTAGTTTACCCAAAACCCGTGGAAAGTCTCCTGGATGGAAAACTGGAGAGAAAAGAAAAAGGAAAAAGACCTATCCCATCGCTAAGAAGAGCTATGATCGCCGTAAAAAAGCCAAAAAGCGGACGAGCGCGGTCTTGGGGGTTTCCCTCCTTCGGATTCGGCACTTTTCTCAAGTCGGGGAACCCGCCCAACGAAAGTGCCTCACCATGAGCGACTCGTTCAAGAAGAAGACGGCTTAATCTTATTTTTTAAGCATTTGTTTTTTATTTCAGCTATTTTTAACTGGCTGGATTATTTTATGATGATTATTTTTAGTCTAAACCACAGTCTGCCAATATTATTACTGACTTTACTATAGGTGAAGATGTTATCGGGATAGCTGGTTTAGGAATCAGCTTTGATGACTTAAATCTAGTTAATCTGGAAGGAAATATTTTAATCTCTACTAATGGTTCAGATTTAACAATTCTACAAGGTTTAGATTCAGCTAGCTTGAATTCAGACAACTTTGTTTTTGTTTAAAACTCGCTTCGCGGTAAATAGTTATTATACCGATTCTCAAAAGTAACGAGAGACTTAGTATGGGGGTAAAAGTCAGAAGTCAGAAGAAACAAAAGTTGTAAGACTTTTTTGTATTAGCTGATAAGCTTAGACGCACCTAGTTATCCTATAATCAGGGAGAAAAAAAAAGAGCGATCACGCAGTGCCAGGCTTCGCCTGATCGGGAAATGCCCACTAAGAATTTTCTTTCCCCAGAAGAAAAAAACTACTTA